>CANGIZ010000010.1 GCA_947454025.1 Bacteroidota bacterium
AAAGATGGTGCTCAAGTGAAGAAAGGAGATGTGATTTGTACATGGGATCCATTCAACAACGTTATCGTTGCTGAGCAAAATGGTAAGATCGCATTTGAAAATATTACTGAAGGATTTACTTACCGTGATGAAGCGGATGAACAAACAGGTCACCGTGAAAAAGTGGTTATTGAATCTAAGGATAAAACAAGAATCCCTACTATTATCTTAGAAGGTGGAAAAGACAACAAACATTATAACTTGCCAGTTGGTTCTCACATCGTAATTGAAGAAGGAACTGAAGTAAAAGCGGGTCATGTGTTGGTTAAAATTCCAAGAGTATTAGGTAAGTTAAGGGATATCACCGGAGGTCTTCCACGTGTTACTGAATTATTTGAAGCAAGAAATCCAGGTAACCCTGCGATTGTTTGTGAAATTGATGGTATCGTAGCATTCGGAAATATCAAACGTGGTAACAGAGAAATCATTGTTGAGTCTAAAGACGGGATGGTGAAGAAGTACTTGGTTCCATTAACACGTCAAATCTTGGTTCAAGATAGTGACTTCGTTAAAGCAGGTTCTCCATTATCAGACGGTCAAATTGCACCAGCAGATATCTTGTCTATCCGTGGTCCATATGCAGTTCAAGAGTACGTTGTAAATGAGATCCAAGAGGTTTATCGTTTACAAGGTGTAAAAATCAACGACAAGCATATTGAAGTAATTGTACGTCAAATGATGAAGAAGGTTGAAATCGTAGATGCTGGTGATACCAAATTCTTAGAGGAAGACTTAGAAGATCGTTTTGACTTTATCGAAGAGAACGACAGAATCTATGATAAGAAAGTAGTTACTGATGGCGGAGAAAGTACTAAATTAAAACCAGGACAAATTGTTACTGTACGTGAATTAAGAGAAGAGAATTCTATCTTAAGACGTGCTGACAAAAAAGTAGTGGAAGTGCGTGATGCAAAACCAGCTACAGCTCGTCCGGTATTATTAGGTATTACTAAAGCTTCATTGGGTGTACAAAGCTGGATCTCAGCTGCGTCATTCCAAGAAACTACAAAAGTATTGAGCCAAGCCGCAATTCAAGGTAAGGTAGATATGATGTTAGGCTTGAAAGAGAATGTAATTACAGGTCATTTAATCCCTGCAGGTACTGGTCAAAAAGAGTTCGAGAAATTGATCGTAGGAAGCAAGGAAGAATATGAAGTGTTGGCTACAACTCGCGAAGCAATGAGCTTTGATGAAGAAGAATAGTACACATTAGTATAAAATGTTAAAAAGCAGGAAGTAGCAATATTTCCTGCTTTTTTTATGCAGGTTTTAGATGCTTGATTTGGTTTTTTACTTATTTTTATAGGGTAGTGAAGGGGATTTCATTACACATTTTTTAATTAATTATTTCAAATGAAATCGATCTCTTGGGTAGTGAATGGTGTTCTAGCAGTAGCTGTAATTGTATTGTACATTTTACATTTTAATAGTTCAAGTACACCTATAAAAACATCTGCAGCAGCAGCTGGATGTAGTAAAGTAGCTTACTTTGAAATTGATTCTATTCAAAATAATTATGAATTTTTCAAAGAAGTAAAATCTGCATTGCAAGTTAAAGACATGGAAAATGCAAAGCAATTAACTGCATTAAAAAATGCTTACGTTGCCAAGTACCAGGACTTGCAAAAAAATGGACAATATTTATCTCAAGCCGAAGTAGGTAGCCGTCAACAAGAATTAGTTGCTGCTGAAAAGAATTATACAAGTAAGGAGCAACAACTTTCACAAGAATTACAAGAAGAAAGTTTCAAGCGTTTACAGGAAGTGAAAAAGAAAATTGAAAGTTTTTTAGCTGAGTACAATAAGAATAAACAGTTTGCTTATATTTTTTCCAGTAACCCCGATTTAATGTATTACAAGGATACGGCTTATGATATCACAGCCGATATTGTAAAAGGGTTAAACGCGGCGTATCAACCTAAAAAATAATACACTTTAATCCCGTTTTCATAACGGGATTTTTTTTACCTTAAAGCATCTATCAAAACAACAGTTTTATGTCAACAAATCAACATACCGAATTTAAACCCACATTAGGCGCATTTGATGCAACGATGATTGTAGCAGGAAGTATGATAGGGTCAGGAATATTTATTGTAAGCGCTGATATTACAAGAAATGTTGGATCTGCAGGCTGGTTAGTGGCGGTATGGTTGTTAACGGGCTTTATGACGCTTACAGCAGCCTTAAGTTACGGAGAGCTTAGTGCGATGTTCCCAAAAGCAGGAGGGCAATATGTATACCTAAAAGAGTCATACAATCCATTGTTGGGTTTCTTATATGGTTGGAGCTTTTTTTCGGTAATTCAAACGGGTACTATTGCAGCAGTAGGTGTTGCTTTTAGTAAATTTGCCGGCTACTTTTTTCCTGCCTTGGAAATGACCGATGCCAATATATTAGTTCATGTTGGATTTCTTAAAATTTATCCTGCACAGTTATTATCAATTGCCATCATAATTTTGTTAACCTATATTAATACCAAAGGAGTGCAAGGTGGTAAACTCATTCAAACCACATTTACTGTAACTAAATTGGCTTCTTTATTTGGATTGATTGGGTTTGGATTTTTATTGGCTTCAAAGTCGAGCATTTGGAATGCGAACTGGGAGCATGCTTGGGATATGAAAACAATTGCAGCCGATAATTCAGCTACGCCAATTTTTGGTGTTGCTATTTTAGGGGCCATTGCAGCAAGTATGGTAGGATCTATTTTTAGTAGTGATGCTTGGAACAATGTGACTTTTATTGCAGGGGAGATTAAGAATCCAAAACGTAATATTGGTTTGAGTTTATTTTTAGGTACTTTAATTGTTACTGTGATTTATATTTCGGCAAACCTGATGTATTTAAGTGTTCTTCCATTGCATGAAATTGCCAACGCGCCAGCTGATAGAGTTGCCGTAGCAGCGTCCAATGTTATTTTCGGAAATATAGGAACTTATGTAATTGCAGTGATGATTATGATTTCTACTTTTGGATGCAATAATGGTTTGATTCTTGCTGGTGCTAGAGTATATTATACGATGGCTCAGGATGGTTTGTTCTTTAAGAAGGCAGGCACCTTAAATAAAAATGCGGTACCTGCTTGGGCATTATGGGCACAGTGTATCGTAGCAGGATTACTTTGTTTAAGTGGAAAATATGGCGACTTATTGGATATGGTTTCCTTTATTGTGGTGATCTTTTATATTTTAACCATAATTGGAATTTTTATCTTGCGCAAAAAACGCCCCGAACTTGACCGACCTTATAAAGCATTTGGTTACCCCATTTTACCGGCTATTTACATTTTAATGGGCACTTGTTTTTGTGTACTACTAATTATATACAAGCCTAATTTTACTTGGCCAGGTTTAATAATTACGCTCATTGGTATACCTTTGTACTATATCGCATTGCATAATCAAAAAACAGCGGCATAGTTATGATGGATCAGCAAGCTTTTGAACAATTATTTGGATCATTTGACCATACTAAAATTGGAGTGGTGGGTGATATCATGTTGGATACTTATTGGTGGGGTTCGGTGGATCGTATTTCACCTGAAGCACCGGTGCCTATTGTTTCCTTACAAAAAAAGGAAACTAGGGTTGGCGGTGCAGCCAATGTAGCTTTGAATTTAAGTGCATTAGGCGCTCCAACAACCTTATTTGCAGTAGTGGGTGAGGATGCCGAAGGAAAGGAATTAAGTAGTCTTTTAAATGCGCAAGGCATTAACACGCAATATATTTACGCAAGCAAGGATAGAGTCACAACGAATAAAGTTAGAATCATGGGACGCAATCAACAAATGATGCGTTTGGACCATGAACATACCAAAGATATTAATACACAGGAGGAAGCACAATTACTGGCTAATTTTTATGCCTATGTGGATGCCGAAAAACCATCTTTAATTATTTTAGAGGATTATAATAAAGGTGTTTTAACCGAAAGCGTAATAAAAGCGGTAATTAACTATTGTCAAGCTAAGGGAATACCGACTGCAGTGGATCCAAAACAAAAAAACTTTTTAGCGTATCAAGGTTGCACCATTTTTAAACCCAATTTGAAAGAAGTAAAAGAAGGTTTAAAAATTGAAATACCATCGGTGACCCTGGAAAATTTGAATAAAGTACACGCAGCATTACATGCGCATTTACAACACGGCATTTCATTTATCACCTTATCCGAACATGGTGTTTATTATGGTGCCGCATCCAGTCACAAAATGATTCCAACCCATATCCGCAATATTGCCGATGTGAGTGGAGCTGGGGATACAGTAATAGCTGTTGCAAGTTTAACTTATGCGAGCACTCAGAATATGGAATTGGCTGCCGAATTAGCGAATATCGCAGGAGGTTTGGTTTGTGAATTGGTAGGCACTGCCCCAATAAATAAATTAATTTTACAAGCAGAAGTAAAAAAACTATTGGTTAAATAATTCAAATTTATGTACTCAAAAAAGATAGCAATTATTGTAGCAGGTGGAACAGGGCAAAGAATGGGATCGGTTGTGCCAAAGCAATTTTTATCCATTCAAGGCAAACCTATTTTGTTGCACACCATTGATCAATTTGTAGCTGCTTTTTCGGACATTCAATTGGTAGTGGTATTGCCAGAAGGGTATATACAAGAGGGAAAGGATCTATTAACAAAAAATGGGTTTACAAAGAATATAGTTTTTGTAGCTGGAGGAGATACGCGTTTCCAATCGGTAAAAAATGGCTTGGAGCAAGTAAAGGAATCAGCAATTGTATTTGTTCATGATGCAGTAAGGTGTTTACTTACACCAGCATTAATTCAAAGATGTTATCAACAAGCATTGGAAAAAGGATCTGCAATTCCTGCTGTGAGTTCAACCGATACGGTTCGTTTAATAAAAGGGGATAGGAATGAATTGTTTGATCGTGAAAATGTAATGCTTATTCAAACACCTCAAACTTTTCAGTCGGATTTATTAGTAAATGCTTTTAATCAAAACTACTTGCCATCCTTTACCGACGAGGCCAATGTGGTAGAGTCAAGTGGTAAGCAAGTTTATTTAGTGGATGGCGAATTTGAAAATATAAAAATCACCCGTCCATTGGATTTAGCGATTGCCGAATATATTTTAGCAAAAAGATTTGCTTAATTTTTTCTTTTAATATTCGAGACTTTCTTTCTTTGAATCTTATTCTTCTTCATCAAAGTCTAATGCATATTCCGAGCCGTCATCTTTGATAGGCTTAGGCGCTTCATCAGGTGCTTGTCTTAATACAGAGGTACTTTTATTGATTTTGTCCAATATTTGATGCGCTACTTCCATAGCAAGATATCCATCAATTTCACTCACAACGGTAGGCTCATCGTTTATAATGGAATGTACAAAACTGGTTAATTCTGCTTTAATTGCATTGCCATCTTCAATAACAGGGGTAGAAATTGAAATGGTTTTTTTACCTTGGTGTGTATCAATATCAAAAGAAAAACTATCTTCTTCGTCGGGTTGTTTTAATTTAATAATCTCGGTTGTTTTTTCTAAAAAGTCAATGCCTATATAAGCGTCTTTTTGGAACAAACGAATTTTACGCATTTTTTTCATGCTGATTCTGCTGCTCGTTAAATTGGCAACACAACCATTGTTAAACTCAATGCGTACGTTGGCTATATCTGGTGTATCCGTTAATACAGCAACACCACTAGCCGAAATATTTTTTACATCACTCTTAACAATGCTTAAAATAATATCAATATCATGAATCATTAAATCCAAAATAACACTTACTTCGGTACCTCTTGGATTGAATTGCGCCAAACGATGCACTTCAATAAATAAAGGATTTAGAGATGCATTTTTTAAAGAGGTATACGCTGGGTTAAATCTTTCAACATGACCTACTTGTAATTTTACATTGGCTTCCTTTACCATATTCACAATGGCTTTTCCTTCTTCGATGGTATTGGCCATTGGCTTTTCAACAAAAACATGTTTGCCAGTTTTTATAGCCATTTCACATACAGGAAAATGTAAATGAGTAGGGGTTACAACATCAATGATGTCAGATGCAGCAATCAGGGCTTCCTCGTCCATGAATCTAGGAATACCATATTTGGCTTCCACTTCCTTGGCATTGTCATTACTAGGATCAAAGAATCCAATGATTTGTACTTCTGGAATTTCAAGCCAGTTATTAATATGGAATTTTCCTAAATGTCCCACGCCAAACACGCCCACTTTAAGCATACATCAATGTTTTATGAGCTCAAAGTTACATTATAACCGACTGAAATTGAGCTTATAAATGATTGTGTGGAAAATTGGTAAAAGGCTGTTGATACTTATGTATTTTGTACCTTTAAGATCAATTCTTATCAATGCATCCAAGTATTCAAAAATTGTATGATTTGGCTGGGAAACCAAGCCGAAAAATTATAGGTTTAATGAGTGGCACTTCATTGGATGGATTAGATATTGCATTGTGTGAGGTAACAGGGGCTGGGGTAACTACTCAAGTTAAATTACTACAATTTGAAACCATCCCATTTAAGGAGGATTTTAAAGATAAAATTTTAAGTATTTTTTCCAAGCAAATGGTATCCTTGGAGCAACTGACTTTATTAAATCCTTGGTTAGCATTGCAACATGCAGCGATGATTAATCAGGCGCTTTTGAAATGGGGATTACAAAGTAAGGATATTGATTTAATTGCAAGTCATGGACAAACAATTTATCATGCACCTAAATCTTTGCATCCTCAGGATGAATTTGGACCAGCCACTTTACAAATTGGAGATGGAGATCACCTGGCAATTGCAACAGGAATTATTACGCTAAGTGATTTTAGACAAAAGCATATTGCAGCAGGCGGAGAGGGTGCACCTTTAGCCGTTTATGGCGATTATTTAGTAGCATCACACGCAACTGAAAATAGAGTGTTATTAAATATTGGAGGCATTGCCAATTACACTTATTTGCCTGCAGGTTGTGCGTTAATCGATGTTTTCTCAACAGATACTGGTCCAGGGAATACCATGATGGATGCATTCATGCGAAAACATTTTAATGCACCTTTTGATAAGGATGGTATGATTGCGAAAGAAGGGGTCGTAAATACCAATTTATTAGCAGCTATGGAAATAGATAGTTTTTTTAAAGTACCCTTACCTAAAACTATTGGGCCTGAATTGTTCAATTTAGATTTTGTAAGTGCTGCACAAAAAGTATCCGGTACGGAATCTATTTCTTTACATGATATCATGGCGACCTTAAATAAATTCACAGCCAATACCATTGTGAATGCGATACAACAATATGTACCCAAGGAGGCTAATTACACTTTGTATGCGAGCGGAGGTGGTATGCACAATAAGATACTAATGGAACATATTGCAAAAATGCTGCCAAATCTTAAGATTCAATCATCACAGGAAATTGGGCTACAGCCCGATGCAAAAGAAGCCATTTTGTTTGCACTACTTGCCAATGAATGTGTAGCAGGTGCACCCATGTATGCAGGAGGCAATGCAACTAAAGTTCCGGTAGCAATGGGTAAGATAAGTTTGCCCTATTAAGACTTCTTTACGCTTTCGACCGCTTTTTTAACGGATCCATATTTTTTTAATAAAGATTCAGCTGTTGCATCATCTGAAATATTGGTTTGCTGCATAATCATTTGAGTGCCTCTTGCAATTAATTTTTGGTTGGTTAATTGCATGTTTACCATTTTATTTCCTTCTATTCTTCCCAACTTAACCATTACAGAAGTGGAAATCATATTTAAGATTAACTTTTGAGCGGTTCCGCTTTTCATTCTTGTGCTTCCTGTAATAAATTCGGGCCCTAAATCCACTTCAATCGGGAAATTAGCTGCACTTGAAATAAGACTATTATAATTACAGCTGATACTTCCTGTTAATATATTTTGATCTTGACATTTTTGTAATCCACCCAATACATAGGGGGTGGTGCCACTTGCTGCAATCCCAATAACGATATCCTGTTCGTTCACATCAAATGCTTTTAAATCTAACCAAGCTTGTTCCAAATCATCTTCGGCATTTTCTACTGCATGGAACATCGCTTCTTTGCCTCCTGCAATAATGGCAATAACTAAATCCTCGGGAACGCCATAAGTAGGAGGACATTCACTTGCATCAACAACGGCAAGTCTTCCACTAGTACCAGCTCCAATATAAAACAAGCGACCGCCGTTTTTTAACTTATCAGCAATTGCATCAACTAGTTTTTCAATGGATTGGATACTTTTTTCAATTGCAATAGCAACTTTTTGATCTTCCGTATTAATATTTTTAAGTAGTTCGGAAGTTGACATTTTTTCAATGTCATTGTAAAGAGAATCCGCTTCGGTAGTTCTGATTGAATTAGACATTATTGGCAAGTTGTTCCATTGCGTGAATAAAATGATCAAGTTCAGTAGTGGTAGTGTATAAATTTGGACAAATTCTACAACCTCTCACTTCGGCATAATCAATTGCTACTGTAAAGATATTATGTTCCTTTAATAAACGTTCTGCTAATTTTCCGGGAGCAATACCTGCTACACCAACATTGGCAATGGCGCAACTACGATTTGCATCGGCAGGGGTGTTTATTATTATTTTTGGATTAGATCTTAATTTACTCGTCCAATAATTTTGTAAAAATCTTAAGCGGGCTTCTTTGCGCGCTGCACCAATCATTTCAAAATAATCAATGGAGTCGTTAATGGTAAGGTCGGTATGAACAGGGTGGGTGCCAGTGTGATTGAGACGATTAATTTTATTCAAATCTTTTTCACCGTCGGCTAATAAAGGCCAAACCTTTTTCACATTTTCTTTATTCACGTATAACATACCAGCGCCAAGCGGTGTACTCAACCATTTGTGCAATGAAGCTGCATAATAGTCGCAATGTAAATCTTGGATTTTATATTGAATATGCGCAAAAGCATGTGCACCATCCACAATTACTTGAACACCCTTTGCATGCGCCATATCACATATTTTTTGGATAGGCAATATCTGCCCCGAAATATTAATCATATGACTTACTAAAATCACTTTTGTTTTTTCAGTAATTGCATTTTTATACAGATTAATAATTTCATCATCGTTTTTTGGGTGATTCGGTACAGAAACCATCACTTTTTTAATGCCGTATCTGTTTTTTACTTGATCAAGCATATCCAACATCGCGCCATAATCCTGATAAGCCATAATCGCTTCATCGTCTACTTTCCAATCCAATCCGCCAATAATCATATCTAATGACTCAGTGGTGTTTCTTGTAATAATTAATTCATCGGCACTACAACCGGCAATACCAGCAAGACGTGCTGTAATTTTTTTCTTATTATCAAACTGGACGGTTCGCATATAATAAGCGCCTTGAAGGTTCACTTCCTTAATATGCTCAATATATTTATTGAGCAAGGGTTGGGGTAAAAAATTATAATACCCGTTTTCCAAATTAATATAATCAGGTTTAAGGATATATTGATTTCTGATTTCATTCCAGAAGCTTTCGTCACTAGCCAGAACTGTAGCAGGTACATTTTTCATTTGTTCAAATTGGTTGGCAAAACTTGCAAGGCCTAATGGGGTTCCTACACCAGCAAGTAGGATATTCTTGATAAATTGTCTTTTATGCATTGTGGGTGAATGTGGAACTAAGTTACCAAAATCACCCTAAAAATGACCAATAAGTGCTTACCATTTAAACCAAAACCTATAATTATTGTCTAAACTTTGATATTTTTGTACCCACTAAAAAATTACCCCCAATCAGCAAACAGCTTTTCATATTATTTATCGCCATTTTAGCATTTGTTTCTAAATCAGCAGCCCGTAATTGGGTAGATCAAAAAATCGTTGATAGTTTGCCAAAGGAGGTACATCGTAAGGATTTAGATGGAACCGATTTGACCGATGTGATTCAGAGAATTTTACATAAACCTAAGATCAAAATAGAATCAGATAGCTTGTCGTTTAGAAAGTATAATTATTCGCTGGTTCCAGCAGCAGGCTATACATTACAAACTGGTTTTGCAGGAATTTTGAGTGCTAATTTAGGTTTTTATAATTACGAATCAGCGGATGCTAAAATATCCAATATTGCAAGCAGTGTAACTTATTCGCAATACAATCAAATCATATTACCCCTAAGTGCCAATATTTGGTTTGCTAACGGTAAGTATAATTTTGTTTCTGATAACAGATATATTTCTTACCCATCCAGTATTTATGGATTAGGTGGGAAGACAGATCCTAATAAAGCAAGAACCATTAATTTTTCGGGACTTAAACTACACAATAAATTACTACGTAGTTTTTCTAAAAACTGGATGCTGGGCCTTGGCTTATACTATGATCAGTTTTGGGATATTACGGTATTAGATCCAACGACAAAAAGAATTAGTAATTTAATACAAAGAGAATTGGGTACTACCGAAACTTCGGTAGGTCCTATTGTGAATGTGATGTACGACTCCAGAACCAATCAAATAAATCCCGACAAAGGAACTTTTTTTAATATTGTATTGAGAGATAATTTCAAAACAATTGGTAGTGATAATGATTGGCAGTCATTGGTGATTGACACGCGTAAATTTATTTCATTTCCAAGAGGTTCAAAAAATGTGTTGGCGTTATGGAGTTTAGAATGGCTAACGCTTGGAGGTAAGATCCCTTACTTAATTATGCCTTCAACAGGATGGGATGATCAGTATAATACAGGTAGGGGTTATATCCAAAGTAGATTCAGAGGCCGAAGCATGTCTTATTTAGAATCTGAGTATCGTTTTGCCATTTCAAGGAATGGATTATTCGGAGGAGTTGTATTTGCTAATGTTCAATCCTTTTCGGGAGACCTCTCTAAATCCTACACCACTTTACTTCCAGGATATGGTGCAGGCATTCGTTTGAAAGTGAATAAACACTCAAGAACAAATATCTGTATTGATTATGGAATTGGGAAAAACGGAACTGGAGGTTTTTATGTCAATCTAGGAGAAGTATTTTAATCGGGCTGGTAAGCTAATTTAAACTGATACCAATTCACAATAGGGCCACTATTTCCATAACCTCCGCTGCGCATAGTTGATCCACCACCACGCATGCCGCCACCACCACGCATTCCACCACCACCCATTCCACCGCGCATGCCGCCACCGCCCATTCCACCACGCATCCCGCCACCCATGCCACCACCTTCTGCACGGTTCATGCCAACCATGGAAGCGGGTTGTCTGTTATCCATGCCGCCCATATTATTTACGATAATACCCACGCTTATACTTGGTGCTTTAGCATTGGTAATAGGAGTAGGGAGTACATTTTTTAAGGGTATGATAGCTTCAAAAACAAGGTTATTATAAGTGTCATAATTCATGCCTACTTTGATATGACTGGTATCTTTTAAATCATAGATTCTGTTGTCCATATTAATAAATCCGGTCGTGCTAAAGATATCCGCATCTAAAATCATTTTTTGTTTCATTGCAATTGGGTCGGTATTTCTATTTCCTATACGTCTGTTGGTCATTTCATCTTGGTCTTTAAATGGGTAAATTAAACCCATGTCTGTGCTTTTTTTACCTTTAATATCAATGTATACTTTAATGCCAGCACGTAAAATTTTCATTTGGGTAGCTTGATCATTTGACGCAACACTTACATAAATATTTTCACGGTCATTGGTAACAGCATATTGCAAAGAACTCGTTTCATTGCCAAAACGTAAGGGTAGTCCCCAGTCTGAAGCATTGCCATCAGCCACAATAGGTTCGGATTGATACTTTCCTACAGGAAAATTGGTAGGACTGCAATTCGCAAAAACTATTGCAGAAATGATGAAAATAAAAAGATAGGAGAATTTGCTCATAAAATTGATTTGTACAAATTTAGACAACCTATATTAGTAATAGCTTAATTTTTGCTTAATCATTGTTTTATTTGTTAAGTGAAACACTGTATTTTTGGTTAAATATAATTGCTTTGAACTTGATTAAGTCTAATATAGATTCATTGGTGGCAGCCCTATTGGGAACAGTCATTATTATAAGTTTAACGCAACATAGTGGACTAGGTATTTCACCAGATTCTATTTATTACATGAGTGCTGCGGACAGTTTTTTAGCAGGAAAAGGGTTTTATCAATTTGATAATAAACCCTTTGTGATGTTCCCTGTATTTTATCCCTTTGTTTTGTCAGGTCTAAAATGGCTATTTGGAAATTATTTACAAATTACCCCATATTATAATGCTTTGTTATTTGGCATTACTATTTTTTTTAGTGGGGCGATGCTCGAAAAAACCAATCATGTAAAATGGGTAAAATGGATTGTTTTATTGTTGATTACTTTGAGCCCAAGTTTATTGGAAATCTATACCATGCTCTGGTCTGAAACTTTATTTGTTACTGAAATTGTAATTTTCATTTGGCTTTGCAAAAAGTACTTTGAAACCTATCAGTTAAAACATTTACTCATTATCGCTGCAGTATCGGCGATTGTTGCAAATACAAGACTGGCAGGCATTTCGGTGATTGCAACAGGGGGCATTCTTATACTCATGAGTCATGATTTACAATGGAGCAAGAAATTAAAGCATGCTTTTGTTTATGGTTTTGTTTCAATTTCATTATTTGTAATTAACCTAATACGTAATGCTACGCTGTCGCATACGCTCACAGGGAATCGCCAAAAAGGAGTTACGCCATTCTTAGAAAATTTGAAATACTATGGTTTAGTTATAAGTGATTGGTTGCCTTTTTCAAGTTGGACAAGTTTATTTCCAGTATTGCTAGGAGGGTTATTTTTATTAATAATTGGCGGAATTTTTATGTATAGATTTTTACGTAAAATTGAGCATAATTCCTACGAAAAAATTGCAGCAACATTTACCTTAATGTATTCTGCGTTCATGCTAATTGTTGCAACCATTTCTAGGTTTGAAACCATTAACAATCGTTTATTATCTCCTTTTTATATTCCTTTTTTATTTACGATTAGTTTTTACATCGTTGGTATGTTAAAACTTGGCTTTTCCAATACTGTAAAATTCGTTTTAAAAGTTACGATGCTGTTGTTGAGCTTCGTTGCCATTTTAACATATGCAAAGCGTTATACTGCCACTTACCATGAGAATAACCAAGGGGGGATTGGAGGATATACCGACGACGATTGGCGTGTTTCAAGTGGGTTGTTAAACCATTTAAAATCCAATAGTGGCTTGTTTAAAACAAACCAGACAATATATTCCAATGCAGCACATGCGGTGTATTTATATACCCAACAACATATTCAAATTTTACCTGAGCGAAAGTATCCCCAACTGGTCTCTGAATTCAATGAAAATCCAAGCCCAATTCTCATTTGGTTCAGTAATGAAGACAATCCCGAAGTATTAACAATGGAAGAAGTGCAAAAAACAAAAAAATTGCAAATAATTTGCAAATTTAACGATGGGGTTATCTATCAATGTACGTCAAAATAAGCGTATTTTTGTAGTTACCCATGGAACAGCATCCTCAAATATTTCAGTCTAAAAACAAATCCAGATGGCAAAGAACCAAATGGGCTATGAGAACCTTATTGTTTTTATTGCCCTTAATTGCGTTAGTTGTTTTTATTGGGATTTATTTTATGAATAAAAATCAGCCTGATATTCCTTTGGAAGGAACGGCGATTAAAAAAGTATTAACAGACACTACTGATACTTACAGGGAGAGTAAATTAGAAAGAGAATACAAAGGTTTTAAAAAAGCCATCAGTAGTAAATGGGCCAAGGGCCAAGGAATTGGACAGGAATCCAATAAGCCACTCGACTTATCTACTTCAAAATATTTTAGCGATAGTTTAGGAATTCGTGCTGCTTTTTATGTAAACTGGGATGCATCACAATCTTTTAACTCTTTGCAAAATAATATCAAGCATTTAAACTTGATCTTGCCGGAGTGGATGTTTATAGATCCCAATGCCGACACATTATACAATACAATCGACCCTAAGGCACTTAAAGTAATGCAGGATGCAGGAGTGAAAATCATGCCACTGCTTACCAATAACTATAAAACATTATTTAGAGGCGAAACTGTAAAACGTATCATAAACAATCCTGCCAAAAAGCAAAGATTAATTAATGATATCATTGCAACATTAAAGAAGTACAATTTCATTGGCGTAAATATTGACTTTGAGGAATTAATGTTAGAGAATGATGCGCCCTTAATTTCATTTCAAAAGTCCTTATACGATCAATTACATGCACAAAATTTATTGGTATCACAGGACGTGATCCCTTTTAACGATGATTATAATTTTAGTGCATTAAGTAAGTACAATGACTATTTGATTTTAATGGCCTATGATCAACACAGTGGGGATTCAAAGCCAGGACCGAATAGTTCACAAAAATGGATTGAAGCGGCTGTATTGGATGCTACCCATAAAATGCCTGCCAATAAAATCATTTTAGCCATTCCTGCATTTGGACATGATTGGCAATTGGGTAAAAAGGAAAAAGTAATTAAACAATTTGATGTCACTTATCAGCAAGCCATTGCGAATGCAAGAAATAGTGATGCAAAAATTGATTATGATAATGATTCCTACAATTTGTATTATCAATATTATGACAGTGAGGATCATTTGCATAAGGTCTATTTTGTAGATGCTGCAACTAATTTTAATTCCATTCGTTTTGCTACTGAAATTAATTTAGCAGGAACTGCATTGTGGAGGTTAGGGGGTGAGGATGTGCGTTTATGGTCTTTTTATAATAAGCCCATGACAAAGTCTGCTTTAAAATCTTTTGACTTTATTGGGTTTAATAAAATTAAAGCAGGAAGTGCACCCGATTTTGTGGGAGATGGAGAAGTGCTTGATATTATTGCATCGCCCGAGGATGGATATATTAGGAGTGAGATAGATACTACATCTATGTTAATTGCGGAGGAGTATTATGACAAACTACCTTCCACTTATGTGATACGTCGTTTTGGAGCCACCGCAAAAAAGAAATTGGTTCTTACTTTTGATGATGGCCCAGATCCTAAATACACTAAACAAATATTAGATACACTTGCTTATTATCATGTACCAGCAACCTTTTTTGTAGTTGGATACCAAGCCGAAAACAACATTCCATTAATTAAGCGCATATATAGAGAAGGGCATGAAATAGGCAACCATACGTTCACGCACCAGGACATGAGTAAAGTGAGTAGACAATGGGCTGGATTGGAAATGGATGCCACTCGTTTGCTGATTGAATGTATTACAGGACATAGTACCATTTTATTTAGAGCACCATTTAATGCAGATAGTGAGCCAGGTAAATATGAAGAATTGGCGCCGATTGCATTGAGCAGACAAAAAAATTATATTACTGTTGGGGAAAGTATTGATCCTGAGGATTGGCAAATCCCTATTAATGAATATAGAAATGATACCATTTTTGATAGAGTCGTAAAAATCTATCAAAATAAAATTAATACAGGTAATCCTGAGGACACTTCCATTGCGGGTAGTATCATTTTATTACATGACGCTGGTGGTAATCGAGAAAACACCGTAAATGCAACTGGAAAGATTATCCGTTATTTTAGAGCACAGGGGTATAGTTTTACGACCGTAGCGGATTTGTTAGGCAAGAAGCCAGAGGATATGATGCCTACCATACCTAAAGGAAAAGAGTATTATTGGTTACAGATCAATTATTTTTTAGCAGAGACTGCTTATTTAGGAGGAAATTTCTTTTTTGCGATCTTCATGATATTCTTGGCATTAAGTACGATCCGAATTATTGTGATTGGTATTATGGCAGTTTTAGAGAAGCGTAAAAAAATCAAATTAGATGCGATTGAAAATACATTAGCTCATCCTTTTGTGTCCATCATTGTACCTGCCTATAACGAGGAAGTCAATGCGGTTTCTTCTTTACAAAATTTATTAAAATGTGATTATCCCGATTTTGAAATCATTTTTGTGGATGATGGTAGTAAGGACCAAACTTATGAAATTGTAAAAGATGCATTTGAAGGCAATCCTTTAGTTAAAGTTTTTACCAAACAAAATGGAGGAAAGGCTTCTGCATTACAATATGGTATCGGTCAATCACATGCCGATTATGTAGTGTGTATTGATGCAGATACGAAGTTGGCAACAGATGCAGTGTCTAAATTGATGCGTAATTTCATGAACCCATTAAATGAATATGGACAGGAAGTTGGAGCAGTAGCGGGTTCGGTGATTGTAGGAAATGAAGTGAACTTATTAACCAAATGGCAAAGCATTGAATACATTACTAGTCAAAACTTTGATCGTAAAGGATTTGCCTATGTAAATGCCATTACAGTTATTCCTGGAGCGATTGGTGCTTTTAAAAAGGATGCTTTAATTGAGGCTGGGGGCTTTACTACCGACACGTTGGCGGAGGATTGTGATATTACCATGCGCATTATTAAAGCTGGCTATATCGTAGCCAATGAGCCAAAAGCGTATGCTTATACCGAAGTGCCCGAACATTTGAGACAGTTTTTAAAGCAACGTGTTAGATGGAGTTTTGGTGTGATGCAAACTTTTTGGAAGCATAAGGAATATTTATTCAACAATAAGAACAAGGCTTTGGGTTGGGTGGCCTTGCCAGATATGCTCTTGTTTAAATATATCATTCCATTTTTATCACCCATTGCCGACTTTTTAATGGTGGTAGCATTGTTAACTGGTAATGGAGGGAAGATTGCTTTTTACTTTTTGATCTATGTAATTGTAGATGCGTTAATTGCATCCTTTGCATTTGCATTTGAGAAAGAAAACCCTATGAAGTTAATATGGCTAGTCCCTCAACGACTTATTTATCGCTGGTTAATGATGTATGTATTTTTTAAAGCCATTAAACGCGCCATTAAAGGCGAGTTACAAGAGTGGGGTGTTTTAAAGCGCACTGGGAATGTAAAAGATATTTTATCAAGAGACTAGTTTATAAAGATAGGCGCCATTGGCGCCTATCTTTATTTAGGGTTGAACATGTATAAATTGCTCCTTGTAAATAGGATCACCATTACTGCTAATACCTTGTAGAATAATAACATATGTACCTACTTCGTCGGAGGTGAAAAATGATATCTTATTAGTTGATGAGTTATTCAAAATTAAATTGGGTTCCCAATATAATAAATGTCTAAAATCAGGAGTTCGGTTATCCACTTGATTTTGTGTGTCGTAACTTGGTGCTTTGAATTTTCTTTGTAATTGTAACCCCTTGTAATCTAATACTACCGAATTTGGGTCTAATTCAAAACCTTCCATTTTGCCATTATAGGTCGTAAAATTGATGATGCCATTATATGCAAGGTTGCCAAGGAAATATATTTTTGAAACCACTTCCAATTTTCTAATTTTCAATGGGTCGTATTCTAAGAATTTGTCTACATCTTTAATAACAACGCCGTCTAATAATATAAGTGGGTCGCCAGTAAAAAAGTGCTTATTCCCTTCATCATAAACGGATAGCTTAAATTTCCCATCGGACTTTGTTAAACTTACTGGAGTAACATATTCTCTAATTACTTCTTCTAATGTAGTAAACCTTGCATAGTTGTCAAGTAAGTAGGTTCTATCGGCTTTACCGTAAAATGGAATGGTGTCAAAATTTGAAGGAATAAATTGTTCGGTAAAATTGGGGTAGAAATAATGCTGGATTTGAATGTTTCGATAATAATCATTTAAATCCGTTGCATTTAATTTATTTGGAAGCTTGCTAACAGGGGAGGGTTTAATTGACCCAGTAAAAAATGGGTTGTCTAAAATTATTTTATTACGAAAGTTTTTGTTACTGTCGGCTTGTACAATTATTTGCCCGTCATTGTATAAATTTCTGAATTCAAATTGCACTTTTCCATTTTGATCACTAATCGAAGATTTAAATTGGGTATTTTTTCCAGGCATTGAAACATATCCTGCACTTTCTTGCATAGGTTGTTCCGTTCCTCGTTGTATGATTTTCCCACTAATTATGTTACCTGCGATTTCAGGACTGTATTTAAATTCATTCTTATTGCCTTCGATGACTTGTTCCCAATTGAATCTTTCCCAACTATTATTTTGCATTAATTGCTCCATTTCTTCAAACCGCTTTTCATTCTTAATATCAAAATATTTTCTTGCAGATCCAATATATTCAGGTATGTCGGATTGCAACCAGGCATAGTTTTGAATATTCATTTCGTCAATTGCTTGAATACTATCTAATTTATATACAGCCAATGACATATCTGTTTTATTCGTAGAACCATTTTGTATAGCGGATTCAATAGTAAGATTCACTTTTTGTCGGGGCTTATAGTTTGGCAATTCAACGTTTAAATGAACATTTGTATCGGCTTGTTGTGGGTATATATAGTAAAGTCTCTCGTTAACAACTTGTTGATTATTGTCAAATAAAGTAATGGCTTGTATACCTACTCCTAATTCACTTTTAGGTAAATTGATCTGATATAAACCATTTTGAAAAGCACCTGTAATAGCTTTTTTGACCCGACCTCTATTATGTATCATTAAACTGAAAGGTTCCGATGCATTGTTTTTACTGCTTAAATTTAATTGTATTTCTTTGTCATCTTGTCCTCCCTTTACATCAATTCGATATCCAGTGGATTCATATTTATTGTGACCTTTTTCATTATACTTAATCGCGTAAGTTGAATCTGTGGCAATTTGTGTGTTTACGAGCGTTATTTTTTTTATAAAGAAATAGCTAGGATTAAAGTTTTTCATCCAATTGGTATAGGCGCGGAGTATATATTCTCCAGAAGGCAAATTGTTTGAAAAAAGTAAGGAGCCATTGCCTGAGTTCGATTTTAATTCAATTTTCTCTTGAATAACAGGCTCATTCAATGCATTTAATAATTCTACATATACAACACTGCTAATATGCAAAGGGGTATTAAAAAATGCATCTAAATCATAAATTTTAAACCAACAAATTTCATTGTTGAAATAAACATTTTTATCTGTATGCAAATAAAGCTTCTCTTGTAAATGGGTGCTTGTATAATGCTCGAGTCTATCTTGTAAATCAAGTATACTTGTATTTTGTGCATTTGTTTGAGACAAATTAAAGAATAAACAAGTACTCAACAAAAAGGGTAATTTATATTTTTTCATAGTGCTTGTACTTGTTTATGGCCAAAAATTGGGTTTTGTATTCGTGCCTCTAAGACGGCAGTCTACACAGTCGGGAGTTGCGGCATGAAAGCTAATAATGGCACCTGTCATGGGGTTCGTTTCAGGATAGGTTGGAAGTAAGTATAGTCCGTGAATTTGGATACTATCGCTGTTATTTGGAATACTAATTTCGGAGCAAGACTGATAATAATTCCAATCGGGCACTTGTTTTCGATTAATAAAAATTCTTTTTTCTTGAACATTGCAAACTTCTATATACCCAACTACAATTTCATTTGGGTTGTTTGTGCAATGTAAATTTCCATTCAGCGCCGAAGGTTGCGCATCAAATATAGAGCCAGTACTTTCGGTATTTTTTTTCATACGTTGCAAGAACTCGTATTTTTCTTTACTCAAACTATATTGTCTTGTGAATAAACTATACATCACATTTAATTTCCATGAGTCTGCAGGGATATTGGCTATTGGTAAATTGATAATATTTTTATTTAAAGCCACAGTTGAACCTGTAATTATTTGGGTAGAAGGTTCTGTTTTCCAACAATAATATTTTCCGTAATCGATGGATTTATTTACAGAGTCACTAAAAACAACACTATAGGTTGTTCCTCTCGAGGTATTTACCGACTTATATTGTAATGTACTAAGGTATCCAGAATGAATTTCCCATGTTTCGGCAGTTTCCCATTGATAGTATTGTGTATTGTAGTTAAAGTCATGGGTGTTTACATACATCTGCACACTTCCATTTTCTCTTTTCCAATTGATACTATCTATTATAGGGTTATAAATAATAGGGCTAAAATCAGAGACATATTTTTTGCCGTCTTTTGTTGAGATATTGATACGATATTTTTGATTATTATTCAGGTTCAAGCCAGTTGTGCTATAATTGCCTTTGCTTATTTCGGTTAAAGGACGTACTGAATTATCTTCTCCCTCCACTTTGACAATCGCACCTGCTTCGTATACAATGGATTGATTTTGTAAACCAGTTGTTCGTGAAAGAACAATTTTAGTTTCTCCGGCACCACTATTAATACTTCCTTCAACAACTAAATAGCCTGTTGATGATGAAATTACTGGTGAAATATATTTTTCCTTGCAGCCAATCAAAACAAGCAAGCAAAATAAAATCGGTATTAAGGCTGTTTTCATATTGCTTATTTGAAGTTGATATTTAAATTTATATATGGGATGGCATTGCCAAATATGGATAATTTGTAGCCATTCACAGCGCCATTTTCGGAGACATAATAAATGGAGTATGGGTTTTTTCTTCCTGTTAAATTATACACGCCAATTGACCAACTATTATGGGTTAGCTGATGCACTTTATGATTCCCTTCGATATTCATTGAAAAATCAGTTCTAAAATAATCTGGGATACGATATGCGTTTCTGTCTGCATATAATGTACGCATAGATCCACCATAGGAAAAGACGCTTATAGGCAAAGTAATGGGTCGTCCTGTACTATAATTACTATTCATTGAAATACTAAAGCGATGACTAAATTTATAATTAGCAATAATTGTGAGGTCATGAGGTTTGTCATAATTGCTAGGGTAGTACTGGCCACGATTAATAATTTCACCAGCTGTAGGGTCATTGGCCTTTAATAATACACGCGACCATGTATAACTGATCCAACCATTCAATTTCCCTGCTATCTTTTTCACTAAAAATTCTACACCATAAGCCTTTCCTTGGGTTTCAATAACGTCAGTTTCAATATGATGGTTCATCACCAATTTTGCACCACTCTTATAGTCTAAGTAATTATTTATGTTTTTATAATAAACCTCTAAGGAAGTCTCTATAGTGTTGGAGTGAAGGTTCTTATAAATTCCTAATGAAATTTGGTCGCCGGTTTGAGGCTTGATATTAGGATCACTTAATTTCCAAATATCGGTAGGTGCCATGGCATTAGTATTAGATAAGGAATGAATAAATTGTTGCTGAGTGTTATATCCTGCCTTTACTGACAATGTCTCGTCAATAACATATCTAAGTCCTAAACGATATTCAGGACCACCATAGGTTTTAATTATTTTTCCTGCACCATAGGTCACTGAACGTAAAATATTATCCTCAGTCCTCGGAACACCAACTGGGTATTCATTAATTGATTGAGTTCCTATACTATTAAATGCAGTTAATCTTAATCCAGCATCTAACTTTAGATTGCTTGTAATTGTATAATGATCTGAAAAGAAAAGCGCAGTTTCTAAGGCTTGTTCTGGTGCAACAACATCCTTAATAACTAATGACTTGCTGCCCAATGGCTCATAAGTGCCTGGATGTAATGTATAATACAATGCACTTAAGCCATATTCAAAACTATGCTTACTTGAATAATTGTAATTGAATAGTGCTTTAAAGTAGGATTGTTGAATATCAAAACCAACCTGATATGCCGATAATGGAAGTCGTTGGCTATTTATTGCATATTCATATTGGTCTTTGCCAATGGTAAAGGAAGCATTTTGTTTATTGTTAAATATATGTTTCCATTTAAGTGCAATATTTTTATTGCTGTATCCATATGCAGTATCACTGTTTAAATTAAATTGATCTTTACTTAGATAGGTGGTTAAATAAATTGTATTGTTTTTGTTTATTTGGTGATTCGCAATAAAGTTCACATCGTAAAAATTTGCCTTGCTATTTTTATACTGATCGGGTAAACGATCAAATAGCCAATTTGAATAAGTGGATCTCCCGCCAAGAATAAAGGATGACTTATCCTGTACAATTGGTCCTTCGATATTTACCCTGCTCGTTAATAGTCCAATACCCGCAGAACCCGTAAATTCTTTTTTATTGCCTTCTCTGCTGTTAATATCTAAAACCGATGCCAATCGTCCTCCAAAATTGGCAGGAATACTACTTTTATACAATTCTATATTGTTAATCAGTTCAGGGTTGAATGCTGAAAACATGCCAAAAAAGTGGGCTGGGTTGTAAATAGTTGCGTCGTTAAATAAAATCAAATTTTGATCAGCAGCGCCACCTCTAATGTTTAATCCAGTACTTGCTTCACCAACTGTTTTAACCCCTGGCAAAGTAGTTACTGCTCTTAATACATCTGCCTCTCCAAATACGACAGGTACTTGTTTTACAGTTTTGATATCTAATTTTTGAACACCCATTATTGCTCCACGTACATTGCTCATTTTTTGTGAAGAAATGACTACTTTTTTAAGTGACATAATACTTCCGGTGACCTCTATATTCATTTTCCCATCGCTGTACAATACGATTTGGCGTTTAATATCACGCATTCCTAAGCTTTGTATATTCAAAATGTGTTTGCCTCGTGGAAGCGTTATGGAGTAGTATCCATTTTGATCGGTGGTGACGCCAATTCTAGGTTTTTCGATATAAACTGATGCGCCTGGAACAGGCTCTCCAGTTTTAATATCTTTAATATAGCCGGCTATGGTAATTACTTGTTGAGTGCCTGCTTTTGTTTTTTCTCCAATTTCATAGATCTTTTTATCAACCAAGCTGGTTTGTAATTGAGCATTATCGGTGTACTCAAATTCAGTCTCATTGGTGACACTCTTATTTTGTGTTTGTTTTCCTAAAAAATATTCGGAAGGTATTTGTGTAAATAGCTCGGTTCCTTTGGTGAGAAATACATGATGTTGCTTGTCGATGGACCAAAATATTTTTTGAGGTTTGAGTAGGGTGTTTAATACTTCGATTACTTTTGTCTTGTTGCCGACATAGTTAAATACAATAGGATTCATTTGTGTTGAATCATAAAAAAAATGCAAATCAGTTTGTTGCTCAATTTGGAACACTAAATCAGTAATGCGTGCATTTTGTAGTTTTATATCTACTTTAACAACTGAGTCTCTTTGAGCCCATCCAATTTGTGCAAAACAAAAAAACAGGAGGGGTAATATATAATACTTCATGTTATTGATGAATTGAATTGTAATAATCAACAACACTAGTCAGCATCTTGTCTCTATCCTTCCTGTAATTTAAGCCTGCTTTTTTTGTATATTGAATGAGTTCTTTATTCTTATTGTCCAATAAAGTGTACAAAGATTTTTTATTATTTATTTTATAGAAATGATGGTCCTTTAATAAGTAATATTTTTCATGCGTTTCAAATAATACTGCGAGTTCGGTGCTATTGGTAAACTTGTCAATCATTTGTTTGGTTTCTTTTTTATACAAGTTTACTTTGCCCGATGCGAGTAATTGGTAGAATCCGGTTTCGATCACAGGATCAATAGTGGATTCTTTTTCAAGTCTCTCAAATCGGGCATCAAGAATAGTAAACGATTTTAGTTTTTCACTTACCATTTGAATTCTATGAATGCTGTCTTGAAGTACTACACAATCTGCAATTTCATCATACAACAACTGTACATTGTCAAAATACACTCCATCATAAAGGATGCTTCCCTCACGAAGTGCATTTACTTTAAAATAGGGATGTCCATCCGAAAATGAAACAGTATATCCAGGATATTGACTTCCATTAAATTTAGCTGCTTGGTCACCAATTTGATGGTAATATACTTGCTTTGTATTTTGTATAGCATTCTTTAAAAAAAGGCTATCCTTTGTACTTAGTTGCGCGTATACATTATTATTAAGCAGGAATACTAAAACAAATAATAATAAGTTGAATAGCCTTTGTTGATTTGACATGAGGTTGTTTATTTCAATAATTTAGCATCAAATAGCTTCAAAATTCTTTTGTACTCATCCGCCCAGCTGCTTGGCTCCACAAATCCATGATCCTCCATTGGGTAGGAAGCTAGCTCCCAATTGTCTTTTCCTAATTCAATCAATTTTTGTGCTAAACGTACTGCATCCTGATAATGTACATTCACATCAATCATGCCATGGCAAATCAATAAATTGTTTTTTAAACCTGCAGCAAAATTAATAGGAGAGGAACGTGCGTATGCTATGCTGTCGGTTGCTGGCTCATTTAAGATATCCGAAGTATAACCATGGTTATAATGTGCCCAATCAGTTACAGGTCTTAATGCAGCGCCAGCTTTGATAATATTTGGTTGCGTAAATAAAGCCATTAAAGTCATAAAGCCTCCATAACTTCCACCGTACATGCCAATGTGTGCACTATCAATGCCTAAATTATTTACTAAATATTTTGCTGCATCTACTTCATCATCCAAATCTTTGCCACCCATATATCTATAAATGCCAGTTCTCCAATCTCTGCCATAACCAGCACTTCCTCTGTAGTCAATATCAATAACCGTATAACCTTTGTCGGCCAATAAATTATTAAACATGTATTCACGTGGGTAGTTATTGCTCCATCCAAAATGTACATTTTGTAAATAACCCGCTCCATGTACAAATATTACTGCTGCATTGTTTTTGGTACCAGCTTTAGGTTCGTATAAACGCGCAAAAATAGGTTGGCCGTCTCTTGCAGTGATTGTAAAAATTTTATTTTCTCTCCAAGGGTATTGTTTAAATTCATCACTAGCTCCTTTAAAAGTTACTTGACTTGTTGAAGTAGTATTTTTATTTTCCTGAATAAACAATTCCCAAGGTTTATTAATGTAAGAATAACGATAAGCAATTGTCTTTTCATCAGGAGCCATACTTACTTCGTATGTGCCCACTTTGTTGGTTATTTTTTCTTTTGATGATCCGTCTATATTTAACTTATACCAGTTTTGTTGACCAGGGTGCACTTCATTGCTTAAAATATAAAATGCTTTTTTGTTTTTAGTTAATACAGCATCTTGTATTTCATAGTTGCCTTTGGTTAATGCAACTGTATTATGTGTATTTACATCGTAGGTATACAAATGAGAGTAGCCAGTTTGTTCACTTTGAAAATAAAAACTATGGTCATTGATCCAGCCTGCCACTGAACGGTAAGGACTATTACCAGGACCGCCCACCCAAGCCTCGTCTCTTTGACGATTGATTAAACTTAGTTTTGCAGTGGTTGGATCTAATTGCATCAACCAGCGATCTTTGTTGTCAACCGATCTTATGTCTACGATGGCAATATCGTTTGACTCATTCCAATACACTTCGTTGATCCATAATTTTCTTGCAATTGTTTTTTTCTCATTAACCTCTTGTTGTTTTGCGTAGTCTTTTACATAGTCGGGTTTATCAAAACTGCCAGGAATAGAGTCTAGAGAAATTACATAAGTTGTATCCGTTATTTTATTGTAGATATAAGAAACAGTACTGCCTTGACCATGACCTACTTTTTCACGACCTTGAATATCGGTGGTATAGCCTGACTCTGTTACATAGGATGGAACGATGGTGGTTTTAGATGCATCGGGTGTGAATAGGGTATACAATATAAAAGAACCAGATGCGCTCGCTTCCACAGCTGTTAATTGTTTATCACCAATTACAATTGCTTTTGCAATGGCTTTTTCTTTATTGGCTTCTAAGAAATTATCTCTTGCTTCTTTTTTCTTTTTGCGCCACTGTAAAACAGATGAATTATTTAAAGATTGATTTTGTAAAAATAGATCCTGTGCATTGCCATTTTGTTTTGCTGCTTTGTCTGCTTCTTTTACAAAATTGGTCAATTGTTTGGTGAGTCCCGTTTTCATTTGCCAAGCAAATAGGTTTTTGTTTTTATGGTATACTACCCACTCGTCATTGTTGATAAAACTCGGATTGCTTTCTTGCTCTTCGGTCTGCGTAATTGGTATTGTATTCCCGTTGATGGTGTTTAACAAGTATATGTCGCCTTTGTAATTATAAACAATCTGCGTGTAATTTTTATTGTAAACACCTGCGTTAATAGCTTTATACCTTAAAGCCTCGTTGTAAGTTAATTTTTCGGTTTGCTTACTATTTAATTTATAGATATAAAATGAGTCAGCCATATTTTTGTCGGGATTCCAACTAAATATAACAGCTTTGCTATCCCATGTCCAGCTGATATTACTTGGAGATGCACCGATCCATTTAATATCCTTCATTATTTTTTCTACTGTTAAGCTAGCATCATTTGCATTTTGTGCAAAACTGCTTATACTTACTAATAATAAAAAAGTGCCAATCAATTTTTTCATCATATTTTATTTTTTATAAACGACTCCATTTTTCATTACGAATTGTACCTGCTCTAAGCTGGTAATATCCTCCAAAGGATTAGTTAGCACTGCAATAATATCCGCTTTTTTCCCAGCTTTAATCGAGCCGGTTTTTTCTTTAATGCCTATTAAATCGGCAGCATTAATAGTAGCTGCTTGTATTGCACCCATTGGGCTTAATCCAAAACGCGTCATCCATTTAAATTGTCTGCCATTCCAACCATGAGGGTATACACCCGCATCGGTGCCATATGCGATTTTTACACCCGCTTCAACTGCTTTTTGAAAATTCTCCCTTTGTAACTTACCAACCATCTTTTCCTTATTGATAATTTTTTCGGGATAGCCCAGCTTTGCATATTCCGATAAAATGTATTCATCATCATAAACGTCCGATACTAAGTAAGTGCCATGTTCCTTCATTAATTGAATGCCTTCAGCATCCACCAAACTACCATGCTCCACTGATGCAACACCTGCTTTTACAGCCATCTTAATGGCTTCAGCTCCATGTGCATGTGCCGCTGCTTTGCGTCCCCACATTTTAGCTTCACTTACAATGGCATTCATTTCCTCCTGTGTATATTGCGGAGCACCTACACTTTCTTCCTCACTTAATACACCAGCACTGGCTCCAAATTTGATCACATCGGCACCATTTTTAACATTATATCTTACTTGTTCTCTTACAGCTTCAACACCATTGGCAATGCCCGACAATCCTTTGGGTAAATTAAATTCCAAATAAGGCGAGAATCCATTTAAATCACCATGACTACCAGTTGAACCAATAAATACGGTAGCTGCATAGATATTGGGGCCCACTACATCACCGTTGTTTATTGCATTTCT
The DNA here is from genome assembly GCA_947454025.1 of Bacteroidota bacterium. Taxonomy (GTDB): domain Bacteria; phylum Bacteroidota; class Bacteroidia; order Chitinophagales; family Chitinophagaceae; genus Sediminibacterium. The sequence goes on from CANGIZ010000010.1 coordinate 27,125, forward strand.
TAAAGCAATGTCTACTAAACCTGGTGCCCCTAAATCACGTACAGTTGTAAAGCCAGCTTCCAATGTTTTTTTAGCATAAACATGCGCAGTAACTGCAACATCTACAGCCGATTTTCTAAAAATGTCGCCATAATAATCGCCACTAGGTTGGCCGGTAATATGCGTATGACAATCAATTAACCCAGGAAGTACAGTGTATTTAGAAAGATCAATCACATTTGCATCCTTTGGAATTGAAATAGAACTCGCCACTTGAATAATACTATCGTGGCGAATTAATATCATTTGATTGGTTACAACTTTTCCGGTTTCTACATCAATCAACTTGCCTGCTTTTATAATGGTTGTTGTGTTTTGAGCAAATCCATTTGCCATTGCCATTAACAAGCATATTGTTCCGAAAATTTTACGCATATTTTTTATTTATTGTACTTAATTTATAAACCCTATTTATAACCCTTGATCGATTATTTTAATCCTGCATTTTCTTTAATAAAATCAGTCACGTCTTTTTTATAGGCAGTTGCCGATGCAGGGTGTACATACATCATATGGCCTGCTTCGTAATATTTCATTTTCACATTTGCTTGAATTTTTTCTTCTAAGCCCATATGTTCAAATGTATACTCAGTGCCATAAAAAGGAGTTGCTAAATCATAATAGCCGTTTAATACCAATACTTTTAAATTTGGATTCTTTGTCATTGCATCAGCTAAATCAATAGCCGTATTAGGTGTAGCTGCATCACCAAATCCACTTGTATTGTGTTTCCAATCCCATTTAAAACCTGGCAAGCTACTTGCAGAAACTCGGTAGGTTAAATTTTTATTTACTTTTAATTCAGTATAATAGTAATTTAAAAATGCTGCAATATAACTAGGACTTAATGAAGCACTTTGCGGATCATATGCAGCGCTTTCGCTCAATAAATCGGGACTGAATCCTTTGTATCTCGAATCCAAGCGGCCGGTCGTTAAATGTTCGTCTCTTAATAATTCTTGACAAAACTGACCTTGCTTCACTCTTAGGTTTGCTTTTAGCAAATAGTCAGCACTCAATCCTGTGAAATAAGTTAATTGTTTTGCTAAATTTTCTTTTTCGGATTTCGTTAATTTACTTCCTTTCATTAAAGCTAGAGTATAAGGACCTTCGGCAAATGCACGTGCTTCTTTTAAATATTCCACCAAGCTATTGGGCTTATTGGCAATTTTATTGTGATACCAAGCAGTTGCAGCATAGGCAGGTAAGTTAATTACATAAGAAAGATCATCGCCATCTTGAAAAGTTAAGGTTCTTAAATCCAATACCGATGAAACCAATACAATACCATTTAATGCAATGCCGGCGTTTTGTAAATATTTACCAACAGCAGCACTACGCATGGTACCATAGCTTTCGCCTAATAAAAATTTTGGAGAATTTAAACGATCATTGTCAATTAAGTATTGTTTTACAAAATCACCCACCGATTTTAAATCGCCATTTACACTCCAGTATTCTTCGTTTTTAGATTTACCAATTGCACGACTAATACCCGTGCCAATTGGGTCAATCATTACAATATCGGTATTGTCTAAAATACTGTATTGGTTGTCCTCTACTTTATAAGGTGCAGCTAAATTATCGCTAGGGTCATTCACCACAACACGCTTTGGGCCCATTACGCCCATGTGCAACCACATAGAGGAAGAACCCGGACCGCCGTTGTAAGAAAAAGTAATAGGGCGTTTGTTAGCATCTTCGCCATCCTTTGTATAAGCTGTGTAACCAAAGAACGCAATAGGCTCGTCAATATTATTTCTTAAAATCAATGCACCTGCTGTTGCAGTATAATTAATGGTTTTGCCTCCAATCACTACACTATGTTTAGTAACAGATTTTTCTTCTTTTGTTACAGTTGTGTTTGTTTCTTTTGCATTTTCTTTAGTGGCATCTTGTGCAATTACAGCAGTGGATGTTACACTTGCTGCGAAAGTAATGAAGGCCATTTTTCTTAAGCTAATCATAAGTTGTTATTTTAGTTGTAATTGGATATTATCTATTTAAATAAAGAATTCCTAAGCTATTCATTTTTTTGCATTTTTTTGCTGTAATGGGATGAATTGCAATTGAATGTGAATGATTTGTGTATATCAATTTGTTATCTAGCAGTTATTCAATATGAACCCAATATTAAGTTCCTTAATTAGTAAGCAATTTGCCTCTTATATCTAGCTCCTTTACATTAAACCGTTTTAACTTCGCGTCAGATTTTTCTGGTTATATAAAACCTATTCAATGAGACAGTTATGCATTTTTTTATTAGGGGTATTGGGGGTTGTATGCGTACATGCGCAAGCAAATGAGCAGTCAGATACTAGTAAGTATAGCTACCATTTTCAATTAACAGCGATTAATCAGTCACATACTTCTTTTCCAGTAAAATATGCTGGAACAAATAGTTTGACACATGAATCAGAAAGTAATAAATTATCACTCACTTCGACACTGTTTTTAGGGACGCCTTTATGGAAAAATGCTTCTTTATATTTTAATCCAGAAATCACCGGAGGCCAGGGCTTAAGTGGCTCAAAAGGAATTGCTGGATTTACCAATGGGGAAACATTCAGAATCGGAACTACTGCACCAGTTTTATATGTAGCAAGATTATTTTTTCGACAAAATATTGCATTGCCCAATACTGAATATGAATGGGTTGCTGATGATGTGAATCAGGTGAAAGAAAAATTACCTACTTCAAGAATATCCATTCATGCTGGTAAAATGAGTTTGTCCGATTATTTTGATCGTAATAGTTATAGTCATGATCCACGAGGACAATTTTTAAACTGGTCATTAATGAGCAATGGGGGTTGGGATTATCCTGCCGATACGAGAGGCTATACGCAAGCGCTTGTTGTTGAACTCATTAAACCAACATGGGCAATTAGAGTATCCACTGCCATGGTGCCCTTAAAAGCAAATGGATTACAATTGGATGGAAATATTTTAAAAGCGCATTCTGAAACCATCGAATTAGAGAAAAAATGGAGTTTGAATGGAAGGTCTGGAACGATACGCCTGCTTGGTTTTCATACACTTTCACAAGCCCCCACTTATTTAAAAACAGTTGCACAAGTTAAGTTAGGGGATAGCAGTAGTGTAGATGTGTATAGTGGTCAGAAAGCTTGGGGCATTTATGGTGGATTGAAATATGGATTTGGGATGAATGTGGAACAATCTTTTTCAAATACAGTTGGTGGATTTTTTAAAGCAAGTTGGAATGATGGTAAAACAGCAACTTGGGCATTCACCGAAATTGACAATAGTGTAAGTGCAGGAATTCAAGTATTGGGAAATGCTTGGAATAGGCCTAATGATAATTTGGGAATTGCACATGTAATGAATGGTATTTCAAAAGACCATCAAGCCTTTTTAAAAGCTGGATTAAATGGATTTATGATTGGTGATGGAAATTTAAATTATGCTCCTGAATCAATTACCGAACTGTATTACAAAGCAAGACTAACAAAATCATTTTGGCTTTCTGCCGATTATCAATTGGTTTTTAATCCGGCGTATAATAACGATAGTGGTTCCGTAAATGTTTTTGCCATAAGAGGGCATGTAGAATTTTAAAATTTATAATTATGAATAAAGTATGGTTTATAACAGGATGCTCAACAGGTTTTGGGCGTTACTTAGCAATAGAAGCGCTAGCTAAAGGCTATAAAGTAGTGGTAGCGGCGCGCAATACGAATGATGTGCAGGATATTGTAGCTAATTATCCAAATACATCTTTGGTTGTAAAATTAGATGTAACCATTGCCGATCAAATTAAAGAAGCAGTGGCTGCAGCTATGGAAAAGTTTGGTCAAATTGATGTGTTGGTAAATAATGCAGGTATTGGTTATTTTGGCGCCATTGAAGAAAGTGAGGAAGCCGAAGTGCGCCGTATGTTTGAAATTAATGTATTTGGTTTAGCGCATATGACGCAAGCTGTTTTACCATTTATGCGTAAACAAAGAAGCGGTCATATTTTAAATATTGCATCCATTGGTGGTTTGCGATCTTTCCCAGGTGTAGGGTTTTACAATGCTACTAAATATGCCGTAGATGGTTTGAGCGAGTCCTTAAGTAAGGAAGTTGCTCCTTTAGGCATTAAGGTAACGATTGTAGCGCCAAGTGGATTTAGAACCGATTGGGCAGGACGTTCTGCAAATGATAGTAAAATAGTGATTGAAGATTATGCAAGCACAGCTGGAAAAAATAAAGGAGACATTCGAGGATATAGTGGCAACCAGCCCGGTGATCCGGTACGTGCAGCAAAAGCCATGATTCAGGTAGTTGAATCTGAAAATCCACCACTGCGTTTATTATTAGGCGTTGCAGCATTAAAAGGAGCAAGGCTTAAATTAGATGAATTAAAGCATGATTTTGATACTTGGGCTGAAGTAAGTGAAGGCGCAGACTTTCCTAAAGACTAAATAACCCTATACAACGAAAAAGCCCCTAGCTAATTAAAGTAGGGGCTTTCTGCGGACCGGACGGGACTCGAACCCGCGACCTCCGCCGTGACAGGGCGGCATTCTAACCAACTGAACTACCGATCCAAGAACTTCCATTAACGTTTCCGTTTCCGGGTTGCAAAGATAAGGGGAAAGAAGTTTTTTAAACAAATCTTTTATTAAAAATTGTTGTATTATTTTTACAGCCCAAACTAACATTATGCCAGAATACCCTAATAGACAGTTTTTGGAATTTGAGCAACCTATTAAAGAGTTGTATGAGCAAATAGATGCAACTAAGAAGTTAGCGGAAAAGAACCCTAAAATTGATCTTTCTGCAACCTTAAAACAACTAGAACAATCTATCGTAGATAAGCGTAAAGCCCTTACTGAGACGCTATCTCCGTGGCAAAGAGTTCAATTAAGTCGTCATCCTGACCGCCCATATACCTTAAAATATATTCACCTCATGTGTGACAAGTTTATTGAGTTACATGGGGATAGAAATGTGAAGGACGATAAGGCGATGGTGGGTGGTTTTACCGAATTAAACGGCCAAACGGTGATGATGATTGGTCAGCAAAAGGGTAGTAATACCAAGGCGCGTCAAATGAGAAACTTTGGTATGGCGAACCCCGAAGGCTACCGAAAAGCCCTAAGATTAATGAAATTGGCCGAAAAATTCAATAAACCGGTGGTTTGTTTGATTGATACTCCAGGTGCTTTCCCAGGTTTAGAAGCAGAAGAAAGAGGCCAAGGAGAAGCCATTGCGCGAAATATTTATGAAATGATTCGCTTACAAGTGCCTATTATTATTTGTATTATTGGAGAAGGAGCTAGTGGTGGTGCATTAGGTATTGGTGTTGGTGACAAGACTTTAATGATGGAAAATACTTGGTATACGGTTATCTCTCCTGAAAGTTGTAGTTCTATATTATGGAGAAGCTGGGATAAAAAAGAATTGGCTGCTGAGCAATTAAAATTAACAGCGAACGACATGAAAGGTTTTGGATTAATTGATGAAATTGTATCCGAGCCTTATGGTGGCGCACATTGGAGTTATGAGGAAGCAGCTGAAAAATTAAAGGCGCAAATTATCAAAGCTTTGAATGAAGTAAAAGATATTGCACCTGCAACAAGAGTTGAGAATAGAATTGAAAAATATAGTAAAATGGGCTTCTTCGAGGAAGCATAATTAGAACAACACATGTTAAGACAAACCCTAAAAGGAACAGGGGTAGCCTTGGTTACTCCATTTAAAAAAGACAAAAGCGTTGATTTTGCTGCATTGGAGAATCTAATAGATATTCAGATTGCTGGCGGATTAGATTATATCGTAACCCTTGGTACTACTGGAGAATCCGTAGTATTATCGGATCAAGAAAAAGTTGAAGTTTTTAATTGTACAGTGAACAAAGTAAATGGTCGTGTGCCTATTGTTATTGGCATTGGAGGGAACAATACATCCAAAGTGATTGAAGATTTTAAGAAATTTGACTTAACAAAAGTGGTTGCAATTTTAAGTGTGACTCCTTATTACAACAAACCATCACAAGAAGGTTTATACCAACATTATATTGCTTTAGCCGACGCTGCTCCAAAGCCTATTTTATTGTACAATGTGCCTGGTAGAACTGGTCGTAACATGACTGCTGCAACTACATTACGTTTAGCGTCTCATCCTAATATTGCAGGTATTAAAGAAGCGGGTCCCGAAATGGCTCAAACCATTGATATTTTAAAAGACCGTCCCAGTGACTTTTTAGTAGTGAGTGGTGATGATGAAATTGTAATGGCACAGATAGCATGTGGAATGGATGGCGTGATTAGTGTTGCTGCCAATGCATTTCCGAAGCCATTTAGCGATATGATTCGTTATTGCATGGCGGGTGATTTTAGCATGGCTAAACGATTAAACGATTTAATGGTGGAAGGGTATACCTATATGTATGAGGAAAACAATCCTTCTGGCATTAAAGCTTTCTTAGCCGAACAAGGCGTTATTGAAAATGAATTTAGATTGCCATTGGTTCCAGTAAGCACAGGATTACAAAAGAAAATTCACGATTATTTGCAAAAATATTTTGCATAATAATTTAAAAAATGATAAAATTAAAAGAGCACCCAATGGAGTGCTCTTTTTTTGTAATATAATTTAATCAGTAAGTTTGAGTGTCAAATAATTTCTAATTCAACTTTTGTTTAATTGCTTGTAGTTTCATCAAAGCTTCCACAGGCGTTAAATTATTAATGTCAATCTCACCTAACTCCTTACGAATCGATTCAAAGGTTTCGGTATGTGCATCAAATATCGATAACTGAAATTGATCATTGCTTGGTGCAGCACTTGGTGTGTTATTGGTATTACCTGCATTCTTCAATTCCATTTCTTTTAAAATATCATTCGCTCTATTCACTAAAATATTGGGCATGCCTGCCATTTTAGCCACATGAATACCAAAGCTATGGGTGCTGCCGCCCTTAGTGAGTTTGCGTAAGAAAATAATTTTATTGCCCACTTCTTTATGACTCACATGGTAATTGTGCACATTTGGCAATTGTGCTTCTAAATCATTTAATTCATGATAGTGTGTAGCAAATAATGTTTTTGGTTTAGCAGGGGACTGGTATAAATATTCAACAATACTCCATGCAATGGAAATGCCATCATAGGTAGATGTGCCTCTTCCAATTTCGTCTAATAAAATTAAACTTCGAGGACTGATATTGTTTAAGATACTCGCAGTTTCAATCATCTCCACCATAAATGTAGATTCTCCTGCACTCAAATTATCATTGGCACCTACGCGGGTAAATATTTTATCGGTTAGTGGAACAGATGCTGCAGTTGCGGGTACATAGGATCCCATATGCGCCATTAATGTAATTAGTGCAGTTTGTCTTAGTACCGCACTTTTACCACTCATATTAGGTCCAGTTAAAATTATAATTTGTTGAGTACTTGGATCTAAATATACATCATTAGGAATATAGGCTTGATCGATGGCTAGGTTTTGCTCAATTACAGGATGTCTTCCTGCTTCGATATTTAAAATGGTGTTTTCGGTTAGTGTTGGCTTACAATATTTATTTACTTTGGCAATGGTTGCAAAACAAAGTAAGCAATCCAATACGCCAATCCATTGACCATTCTTTTGCAATAAATTCATTTCCTTTAATACCGCATCCAATAACGCTTGATACAACTGTGTTTCAAGCGTTAAAATTTTATCTTCGGCACCTAATATTTTTTCCTCGTATACTTTTAATTCTGGCGTAATATAGCGTTCCGCTGTTGTTAAGGTTTGTTTGCGGATCCATTCAGTTGGCACTTTATCTTTATGTGCATGAGTTACTTCCAAATAATAACCATATACATTATTATATCCAATTTTTAAAGAAGAAATACCCGTAATTTCCGCTTCTTTATTTTGTAGCTGAGTTAAATATTCTTTTCCGCCGCTAGATATATTTCTTAATTCATCTAATTCACTAGATACACCTTCTTTAATAAAACCACCTTTCACAGCAGTTGCAGGAGGTTGCTCAATTAAGGTATCAAAGATGGCTTTTTTTGAATGGGCGCAAATATCGAGTGCATCATTAATATGTTGTAAGTAGTCGTTGTCAATGGAAGCGAGTTCTTGCTTAATCACTTCAATTGCTTCCAATGATTTTCCTAATTGTATAAATTCTCGAGGTTGTAGTTTTCTCGTTGAAAGTTTACTGGACAATCTTTCCAAGTCGCCACAAGATTCAATAAGGTCACTTAATTTTTGGGCAGCTTCGTTGTGATTTAATAAGGACTCAACCGCATTTAATCGATTGTTAATTTGAGCAACGGATTGTAAAGGGAAGATTAACCAACGCTTTAATAAACGAGCGCCCATGGGGCTTTTGGTAGCATCCATTACTTCCAATAGTCCTTTACGATCAGCACCATTGCCAATTAATTCTAAATTGCGAATGGTAAATTTGTCCATCCATAAAATTTCGTCTCTGTCTATTCGACCAATCTTATGAATATGAGATAAATGTGGATGTTCAGTTTCTTTTAAATAATGTAAAATGGCACCGGCTGCAATTATGCCCTTTGTTAATCCTTCAATACCAAATCCTTTTAAAGAACTTGTTTGAAATTGTTTGAATAATAAATCGGTAGCAAAGGGTTCATCAAAAATCCAACTATCTAATCCATAAGTATAAAAGCCATTTCCAAATACTTCTTTAAATGTTGCTTGGTAATTTTTTGGATATAAAATCTCGGCAGGTTGTAAGCTTTGTAATAATTTGTCGATGTATTCAGTATTTCCTTCGGCAATTAAAAATTCACCTGTTGTGATATCTAAAAATGCAACTCCACCTTGTTCCTTATCTACAAAAATAGCAGCAAGAAAATTATTGTTTTTATGTTCTAATAATTTGTCGTTGGTAGCAATACCAGGGGTAAGCATATCGGTTACACCGCGTTTTACAATGCCTTTCACCGATTTTGGGTCCTCCAATTGATCACAAATTGCCACACGGTAGCCAGCTTTTACCAATTTGTGTAAATAAGTGTCCAAAGAATGATGAGGAAAACCCGCCAATTCGCTGGAGGAAGCCGATCCATTATTGCGTTTAGTGAGGGTAATCCCTAATACTTTAGACGCAATTACAGCATCTTCGCCAAAAGTCTCATAAAAATCGCCCACTCTAAACAACAAAATAGCATCAGGGTATTTTTGCTTAATAGCCCTATGTTGTTGCATTAGAGGAGTTTCTGCACTAGATTTTGCCATAGTAACAAACCTACATAAATTTTTTAATATTCGAAAAGCGTACTTTTGCATATGCGAAAACTGACCATGGACGAATTGGGGAGAAAGTCGGTAGAAGACTTTAAAATGGCCAATAAAAAGCCCATTGTAGTGGTGATGGATAATATTCGTAGTATGCACAATGTGGGTAGTGTTTTTAGAACTTCGGATGGCTTTTTAATTGATGGGATATGTTTATGTGGATTTACACCTCAGCCTCCACACAGGGACATACATAAAACAGCATTAGGTGCTACCGAAACGGTGGATTGGGTATATTATGAAAATACGACCGATGCGGTGGATGCGCTAAAACAAAAGGGTTATAAAGTATATGCGATTGAACAAACGGAAGGAAGTATTAGTTTGGAACAATTCAAGCAACTACATCCAAATATCAGCGAGCAACCTGTTGCGTTTGTTTTTGGCAATGAAGTGGATGGGGTAGACGAGGATGTGATTGCAGCATGTGATGGAGTAATTGAAATTCCACAATGGGGCATGAAACATTCATTAAACATTTCGGTAGCAGCGGCCATTGTACTTTGGGAATTTGTGAGATAGCGAGAATCTAATGCTATACAAGCATTATTATGGGAGCATTAAATTAGAATTTTAAAAGTTTTGAAATAATAAAATATGAGTGGAGTTAAAAATTATTTGAGTTTAGTTAAGTTTTCCCATACCATTTTTGCATTGCCTTTTGCACTCATTGGGTTTGTATTGGGTATTAAACATATGGACGATTTGCATACACCAGAAGAACACTTACTTAAAAAATTCTTATTGGTTTTATTGTGTATGGTCACTGCGCGTTCCACTGCCATGGCCTTTAATCGTTATTTAGATAGGCATTTTGATAAACTCAATCCACGTACAGCTATTAGAGAAATTCCAGCTGGCATCATTAAAGCCGAAAAAGCATTGCTATTTATTATTATTAATGCTAGCATTTTTGTAATGGCGACTTATTTTATTAATACAATTTGTTTTTATTTATCACCTGTTGCTTTATTTGTTATTTTATTTTATAGTTATACAAAAAGGTTCACTTATTTATGTCATGTGGTATTAGGCGTTGGACTTTCTTTAGCACCTATTGGGGCTTATTTAGCGGTAACAGGGAGCTTTGCATTGTTACCATTGTTATTTTCGTTTGCAGTGGTGTTTTGGGTGAGTGGCTTTGATGTGATTTATGCACTTCAGGATATCGATTTTGATCAATCTCAATCTTTATATTCCATTCCTAGTTATTGGGGACTGAACAAGGCCTTGAATATCGCAAGAGTATTGCATGTATTTTCTGCAGGTTTTGTAATTGCAGCCTATTTTGTTGGAGGGTTTAATTATTTATATTTAGGTGGCATGTTCGTTTTTGTCGGCATGTTGATTTATCAGCATAGCATTGTAAAACCGAATGACTTAAGTAAAGTGAACATTGCTTTTATGACAGCAAATGGTATTGCAAGTATTGTGTTTAGTGTATTTGTAATTGGAAGTTTAATTATTCAAATCATTGCGAACATTCCTTCTGCTTTTATTCATTAATTAAAAGAAATACTTTGGCTAGAATTATTTGTATCGACTATGGCGGAAAAAGATGTGGATTGGCGGTGACCGATCCATTGCAAATTATTGCAACAGCCTTAACCACCGTTGCCACTAAGGAATTGTACACTTATTTAACTGCTTATTTTGCCAAAGAGCCGGTGGAATTGATTTTAATAGGGGAGCCTTTAAATTTGGATGACACACCCACGCATGCAACGCCATTGGTTAAAAAAGCAATTATTGAACTCAATAAAAAATTCCCGCAAATCCCCGTTTTAACTGTGGACGAAAGGTTTAGTTCAAAAAATGCAGTGCGCGCCATGGTGGAAATGGGGATGAAAAAAAAGGACCGTCAGGACAAAAAAAATGTCGACCAAATTGCTGCTACCATTCTATTACAGGAATATTTAACAAATCGCGCTTAAATACGAGCCTCCTTCACAGGCGTTTCTGCCTATTTATTTCTACCTTTGCGTATATTATAAAGTAGAAATATGATTTTACCTATCGTTGCATATGGAGCAGCTATATTAAGAAAAGTGAGTGAGCCAATCGATGCTGATTATCCTAATTTAAAGGTGTTGATTGAAGATATGTGGGAAACCATGTACGAAAGTAATGGGGTGGGTTTGGCAGCACCTCAAATTAATAAGCATATTCGTTTGTTTGTAGTAGATAGTGAACAAATTTTTGCTAATGCAGAGCCTGAAGATGAAACTTATCCTGATGCGCCTGGTATTAAAAAAGCGTTTATCAATGCTCAAATTGTAGAGTTAAGTGGTAAGGAGTGGATATACAATGAGGGTTGTTTAAGTATTCCTAAAATTAGAGAAGATGTATCCCGTCACGAAACCGTGAAACTCTCATATATGGACGAAAATTTCGTAGAACATATCGAAACATTTACAGGAATGACAGCACGTGTCATTTTACATGAATACGATCATATTGAGGGTAAATTATTTATAGACTATGTTAAGCCTTTACGTCGTAAAATGCTACAAGGCAAATTAAATGATATCAATAAAGGGAAAGTGCGTGTGGATTATAAAATGATTCAAATAAAATAAGTATAATGACTAAAAGCATGAAGGCTACCTTATTGGTATTTTTTGTAATTATTTCGAATTGGACATTCGCACAAGATTCTACAGTAAATAACGAAGGCTTAAAATACACTTTAAGTGATGCTATTGTGCGTAATCACTTTGATTACAAAGCAATATTACAACGCATTAAGGAAGACACTAGTTTTTATAAAGCATTTAAAACCTTGCGTACCATAGGTTATAGCTCATACAACCATATCGAAATGAAGGACAAGGAAGGTAAAATGCAAGCTTCATTGGATAGCAAAACAAGGCAAAACCATAATGGCAATTGTAGAACCATGGATGTGTTAGAGGAAAATGTTACCGGTGATTTAAGAAAAGAAGATGGCTCGTATAATTACGTAACCCCTTCCTTATATGCAAGTTTGTTTTTCACAAAAGGGACTGTTTGTGGAGAGACGAATATTGTAACTGGAAAAAAAAGAACAATTTCAGGAACGGGTATTGAAAAAGCAAAAGAACAATTAAAAATGTTGTTCTTTAATCCTGGAAAAAAAATTCCTGGCATTCCTTTTATTGGCAACAAGTTGGATTTATACGATGAAACTGCACACGAGTTGTATGATTACAAATTAGATTATGTTGAATACCATGGGCAACTTGTGTACCTATTTGAAGTAAAACCTAAGGAAGACCTTGGTTTCTTTTCAAAAGGGGATGTAGTGGTGGATCAAATGACTACCTGGTTTAATCCCAAAACACTGGAAGTATTAGGACGCAATTACTCGTTGAGCTATAAAGCAGGAGTGTATGATTTTAATGTTGCGATGGAAGTAGAGATGACTTATTTTAATGGTCAATTGGTCCCTAAAATTTTGCGTTACAAAGGCAATTGGGGAGTAGTGTTCAAAAAACGTGAAAGAGGTTTATTTACTGCAACTTTGTTTGATTACAATAAAGGGCAATAGCATTATACAGTTAAAAAACAGCCCTCAATAGATTTTACTACTTCAATAAGGCTTCCAGTTTCTTTAAAGATGGCTAATTGGCGATCAGCACCGGTGCCTGTTTCAAATATTTTGTGCACTTTTTCTACATGATGTCTGCTTCCTAATTCGTCTACAACACCGTCTACAAATTCAAGTAGTTCGTCGATCAGAGATTTAACAGGCACTTCTTTTTCTTTTCCAAAATCAATTAATAATCCATCAATGCCATAGCGGCTTGCACGCCATTTATTTTCATTAATCAATGCACGTTGGTAATTGATAAAATTGATGTTTTGTCTACGGAGGCTATATATTTTTGCGCAAATAGCTTGAAACAGGGCAGTGATGGTAATCGTTTCCTGTATTGTCATGGCTACATCACAAATTCTAAATTCAATGGTATTGTAAACAGGGTGAACACGTAAATCCCACCATATTTTTTTAGCATTGTCAATGCAATTGGTTTTAATTAATAATTGCACAAAATTGTCATAAGCTTCAATGCTCTCAAAGTAGTCTGGTATACCGGTACGAGGAAATTTGTCAAATACTTTTGAGCGATAAGATTTATATCCCGTATTGCGGGATTCCCAAAAAGGAGAGTTGGTACTTAATGCGTAAATATGTGGTAGGAAATACCTAGCTGTATTGGCAATATGAATAGCCATTTTGCGGTCTTCCATTCCTACATGAACGTGTAATCCAAAAATCAAGTTACTGCGCGCTGCTTGTTGCAATTCATTTAACAATTCTTGGTATCTGGAACTGTCCGATATCAATTGTTTTTCCCATAAACTAAAAGGGTGGGTTCCAGAAGCGCCAATACTATATCCAAGGCTTTTGGCAATTTCAGAAACGCCCGTGCGTAAGGATAAAATTTCTTGGTAAGCTTCGTCAACGTTCTTACAAATGGCGGTACCTACTTCCACAACAGCCTGGTGCATTTCGGCTTTGATCTTGTCTTTAAATAATTTCTCTCCTTCGTTAATAATAGACTGCTGGTGGCTTTTTAGTTCCTTGGTAGAAGGGTCTAAAACCATGTATTCTTCTTCCACGCCAATCGTAAATTGTTGTAAGCTAGCCATGGCTATAAAACTAAGCAATTTTTGATTCATATTAAAAAAAATACCCTCGCAAACAGCAAGGGTATGGGTACGAACTAACAAGAATAATTTACAGAAAGGGCTTAACGATGGTAAGAATTTTCCGTTTCGTTTTCTCTTTCTTTATCGTAGGCTTTAATAATGGCTTTTACCAATTTATGTCTTACTACGTCCTCTTCGTCTAATTCAATATGGGCGATACCTTCAATGTTTTGTAATATGCGCACTGCTTTTTCCAATCCACTTCGCTGATTACGTGGTAAATCTACTTGAGTAGGGTCGCCTGTAATAATGGCTTTGGCATTGGAGCCGATACGAGTTAAAAACATTTTAATTTGTAAATCATTCGCATTCTGAGATTCATCCAAAATAATAAATGCATTGTCCAAAGTTCTACCACGCATATATGCAAGTGGTGCAATTTCGATGGTACGTGTAGACATATAATAACCTAGTTTATCGGCAGGGATCATATCGTCTAATGCATCATATAATGGACGTAAATAAGGATCGATTTTTTCTTTTAAATCACCGGGTAAAAAACCAAGGCTTTCTCCAGCTTCTACTGCAGGGCGTGTTAAAATAATTTTCTTAACTACTTTATTTTTTAAAGCACGCACAGCCAATGCAACTGCAGTGTATGTTTTTCCTGTACCTGCTGGTCCAATTGCAAACACAATATCATTTTTATCTGCAGCTTGTACCATTTTCTTTTGGTTGGCAGTTCGGGCCCTAACCGTTTTCCCATTAGGTCCAAATACCAATACTTCATTTGGATTTTTGTCTACAAAATTGTCAATCACTTCGGCATCGTCTCCCCCTAAAATTTGTTCAAAATAATTTTCGGAAAGATGTCCGTTGCGCTCCATATACTGGATAATTAAACCAATTTTTTCTTTGGCTAAATCAATTTGTTCAGGGGCACCACTCAATTTTATTTGAGTGCCTCTCGATAAGATTTTTAAGAGTGGAAACTTCTTTTTTAAGATATCAAATTTGGAATTGTTGACACCGAAAAACTCAATCGGGTTTACGGTATCTAAATTGATGATTGTTTCAGTCAATGGATTCGATTTAATGGGTTAGGTAGTATATAAATGATCCTAACACAATTTATTTAAGGAAGTTTAAAATTACAAGTGCTAAATACGCACAAATGTGGATTACTCAAATGGTAACATTGAGTTAATAAGGCTATATTATAGGAAGATTAAATGTATGTGGAGTAGGCTATTCGGCTTATGCGTTTTTTAAGCGAACAATCATTGCTTTGGGATCCGCTGCTTTAAATACAGTGGTTCCAGCAACCAATACATCGGCACCAGCTTGCACTAATGCGCTTGCATTCGTTTCGGTAACACCGCCGTCAATTTCAATTAAAGTTGCAGCACCCGCATTTGTAATCATTTGCTTTAAGGCTTTTACTTTTTCGTAAGTGTGTTCAATAAATTTTTGACCTCCGAATCCTGGATTCACACTCATCACACAAACCACATCAATGTCTTTGATAACGTCTTTTAATAATTCAACCGAAGTGTGAGGATTAATAGCAACACCAGCCTTCATACCTTGTGCTTTAATTTGCTGAAGCGTGCTATGTAAGTGAGGGCAAGCTTCATAATGCACGGTTAAAATATCGGCACCTGCTTTTTTAAAGTCTGCAATATATTTTTCGGGATGTACGATCATTAAATGCACATCCATTATTTTAGTACTCGTTTTTTTTATTTGCTCAATAACAGGTAATCCGTAACTGATATTGGGTACAAAACATCCATCCATTACATCCAAGTGAAACCAAGCTGCTTCGCTTTCATTTAGCAATTCACATGCTTTACCTAAGTGTAAAAAGTCGGCTGCTAATAAGGAAGGAGCAATAATGGCCATAAGATGTTATTTGATGCAAAATTAAGTACTTTTGCTATCAATTTTATAAGTATATGAATAAGATAACGCTTTTTGTAGCTGCTTTGTTCAGCTTTGTTACAGTTTTCGGCCAAAAGGATTCCATTTTATTTGCAGGCGAAAAACATTTCAAAAATGTAATACAATTAACAAATAGTGGAGACAATGCCGAGGCCTACTGGAGTTTTGATAGTAAGCGTATTACTTTTCAAAGAACCAATCCAAAAGAAGGATTATTGTGTGATCAAATATTTATGGGACTAGTGCCCAACAATAGCACTACGCCATTTACGTATAAATCAATTAGTGGGGGAAAGGGTAGAACAACTTGCTCTTATTTTACAAAGGATGGCAAGCATATTATTTATGCATCCACCAAAGATGGTAGCAATGATTGTCCTCCAGCAGTGGATCGTGCAAAGTATGGCAATAAATATATTTGGCCTTTATACAATACGTATGACATTTTCATGGCGGACACGAATGGGGTTGTGGTAAAGCAATTAACCAACGCTAAAGGATATGATGCTGAAGGTACATTGTCCTATGATGGTAAAAAGATGATTTATTGTAGCGACAAGGATGGTGACTTGGATTTGTATGTGATGGATTTAGCAACGGGTAAAGAAAAACGGGTAACCAATACTTTAGGGTATGACGGAGGAGCATGGTTTAGTCCAGATGGCACCAAAATTGTTTGGAGAGCGAGTCGTCCAAAAACGGATGCAGAGATTGCTGACTATAAAGCCTTATTAAAAGATGGATTGGTTGCGCCAACAAGTATGGAAGTGTTTATTGCCAATGCCGATGGAAGCAACGCAAAACAAATTACGCATTTGGGTCAAGCCAATTGGGCACCTAATTTTACCCCCGATGGTAAGCATATTATTTTTTGTAGCAACCATGAGTACAAGTATGGCTTTCCTTTTAATATGTACTTGATGGATTTAGAGGGTAACAACATCGAAAAAATTAGCCGAGACAAGGGTTTTGATGCTTTCCCGATGTTTAGCCCCGACGGCAAAAGAATCATGTTTTCTTCCAACCGTAACAATGGCGGAACACATGATACCAATTTGTTTGTAGCAGAATGGGTAGATTAGTCGTACTTTAGCCTTCAAATTTTAAATTTTATAAAATGTATACAGGTTTAGTTCATTTACATAACTTATTGCGCTGGGTGGTTTTAATCGCCTTATTAGTGACAATTTTCAAGTTAGTGCTTAAAAAAGACGCACTTAAGTCAAGCAAAGTACTTTTAATGAGTGTTCATACCACTTTATTATTAGGGTTATATCAATATTTTTTCGGTAATGTGGGCTTTCAGCTAATTAAATCGGCTACTGGCGGCATGAAGGAAGTGATGAAAGATGCAGCGAGTCGTTTTTGGGCAGTTGAGCATGCCGTTTCGATGATTTTGGCCATTGTTTTTATTACAATAGGTCATGTGAAGTATAAAAAGTCAGGAAAAGTAAATCCAACCCTTGCATTGTATGTTATTGCATTGATTTTGATACTTTTAATGACACCTTGGCCATTTAAAGCCGGAGTAGGCCGACCTTGGTACCCAGGAGCATAAACTTAACTAATTGATTATCAGCTATATTTTAAGGAGAAGCGCTGCTTCTCCTTTTATTTTCCCCTTTTTTTAATATTTCGCTGGTAATTTTTCTTAATTCCATTCATTTCCATATCTTTGCAACCCCAAAATAAGTATGTCAAAACAACCGCTGATTAAACAAGATGGAGTA
>CANGIZ010000011.1 GCA_947454025.1 Bacteroidota bacterium
AGATTTAGTTACCGCTTCCATAAAAGCGTCTAAAGCTGCGTTAGCTGATGTTTTTGGTAAATCTGCGCTGTCCGCGATGTGTGCGATTAATTCTGCTTTGTTCATAAATGTGTTTTTTATAGTTTTAAACGATAGAACAAATTTATTCGGTTTTGTGAAACGAAAAAATATTTTGGCAACTATTTTTGTTTTTATTTTTCCACTAAAACCCTTAAATAGTAAGGTTTTCCCGTCAAAATAGGGGAAATTATTTTAAATCATTTTTTAATAAAAACCGCTGAAAGCCTTTGTGGCATTGTGTTTTAAAAAATAAAATGCTGAAAACTAGGCCTATGGCGTGTTTTAGCCCATTAAACTATCCACAATCAATTCACAATTCGCATGGTAGTAATAAAGTGAAAACATTGATCTCCCCAGGTGTTTAAGAGCTCATTCATAATATCATGAGATAAGGTTTCCTGGTATTGGGTAAGCTTTTCAGGAGAGGAGGAGAATAGTTGAAGTGTATAAGTGGGTGCCTGATCTTCGGCAATATCAAGTTCATAAAATTTATGATCAGTAAAACAAGCAGTTGCTTGTATCATAGGAATGAACTTTTGCTTCATCCACGGTAACCATTGACCCTGAAGGGTTGGCGCAATTTGAAAACTGATATTATATACTTGCATATACTTAATTGAATAATTAATTTTTTAACTCTAAAACAATCGGGCAATGATCGCTATGTTTTACCAAAGGCAGAATACTCGCTGATTGAATTGATTTTTCTAAAGCAGGTGTGGTACATAAATAATCAATTCTCCAACCCTTGTTATTTAAGCGTACCGACGGGAAACGCTGACTCCACCAGGAATAAGCGCCAACTGCAGTTGGATTTTTATGTCTAAAACTATCAATCCAACCTTCTGCTAATAATTGATCCATCCACGCTTTTTCTTCAGGTAAAAATCCAGATGATTTTTTATTGCCTTTGGGGTCATGAATATCTATATCGGTATGTGCAATATTATAATCGCCTGCTAGGACTATTTTAGGTCTTTCTTTTTTTAATAATTGTATCCATTCAAAAAATTCTTTCAACCATTGGTATTTATAAGTTTGTCTTTCATCTCCACTTGTTCCTGATGGAAAGTAGGCGTTGATGATGGTAAGATCGCCAATATCAACACGAATCACACGACCTTCAAAGTCACTCATTTCATGGCCCGTGCCATATATTACTTGAGTTGGTTTTTTCTTGCTAAATACCGCAACACCACTATACCCTTTTTTTTGAGCAGGATACCATGCTACATGGTAACCGAGTTCGGTAAACAGCGACAGATCAATATCCTCTGGAGTTGCTTTGGTTTCTTGAACACAAAACACATCTACCGGATACGCTGTTAACCAGTCGATTAATCCTTTTTTGATAGCAGCACGAATGCCATTTACATTATAACTTACAATCCTCATGCTTAAAAATTAATTTGGGCTTTGAAATATTTCACTATAAGCCATCAATAATAATAAATTTTTGAAACTGTCCTGTATAACTGGTTGCCTATTTTCGGTAGGTGCCATGAACATTTGATGGGGTTTAATTTTTCCTTCCACCACCATAATTATTTGATCATCAACAATGATTGTTCTTTGTTTTTGCGGCAAGCTAAATTGAATTTTAAAACTATGTCCATAAGCGGCACCTTCAATCACGTTTGCATGTACAATTGGAGAAGCGCCATAATGCGTACCCAAGTTAAATTGCTTAGTTGAATCATACCCATTATAAATAATATCAGGGAAATAGGTCTTATTTTTTTCAACAACCATTTCTTTTATTTTGAAAAAACCAATACTGTCTTTTCCTTCAAAAATAATTGGGGTGATTTCGGGAAGAAACAACAGGTTTTCTTCGGGATTAAATTCTAGGTAAGCGTTTAAGGTAAAATCTTTATTTTCATGCACATCCCTTAATTGCTGGGTAACTTGATAGTATTCCTTAGCATTAAAGTTGCTCCTGTTTTTTTTAATGGTTGCTACCACTTGTTTAAAAGGATAGTTGTCGGCTTTGTTTTTTAAATCTATTTTGTTCAATACCGCAGGAGGCAATCTTAATAATTGTAATCCGTGTTTATTGACATAGCTTATAAATTGTTTGCTGGTGTCAAATAATGTGCGGGGCTGATTATGAAGCAGCGGCATCCAATAATTGTCTGTAGCATAAGCTGCAGGTACTTTAGCTTCGATATAATCCATATTGGACATACTAGGATGTAAAAATCCAACACCTTTTGTGATGGCCTGAAATAAATTCACCGGCGTGGTTGCACTGGTTATGATTGGATAACCCATTCCCAATGCTTGAACTGGCATAATGCCAACGAGTAAGGTTTTTTGAAATACGCGTTCCTGTTTTTGGTTTAAAATGGTACAGGATAAAAACCAAACGGAATGGATGCTGTCTTTTTTTTCATCGGGAATGTCTATTAGTTTATTTTGGTAAGCAATGATTGGGTCCATTTCATATAACTCCAAATAAGCATGCGTAGGAATGGCTCTTGATTTGGACCAATCGATCGTAATTTTTCCTAATTGACTTTGCTTGCTTAATTCTATTCTTTGGGTTGGATAACTTAAGTCTCTTTGTACATTTAATTTTGCAAAAATGCCAGTGTCTAATGCATTTAATAAAGTCGAAATATCAGTGGGTAAATGCCAATAGTTTGCAGTAGGATGTAAGGATGAATACACTTGTATTTGCTCCAGGGCCAATTTTGTTTGTCCAAAACTGCTGCTGAAAATCCATGGAAGGATGCACGCAAAAAATATTTTTAATTTTAGTTTCATTGCTATGATAGACTGTTCAAATTTAACCTTTTTAGTGTACATGGATTGATTATTTATTATAACTTCATTGTATTCAGGGAACTTAATTATAGCAAGCATGAGTAGTGAAAACAAAAAGTGGATACCAAGACGGATTATACCAGCAAGTAGTAAAAATTTTAATTTAGAAGGACCTAAAACCAGGATCCATGAATTAAAATTTGCATTTGAGATTTTTATACAATTTATTAAAGGATTTAGGACCCTGCACTTTGCTGGCCCCTGTATTACCGTATTTGGTTCGGCAAGATTTAAGGGAGATCATCCTTACTATCTTAAAGCCATGGAAGTGGGTAAAGGAATAGCAGCACTGGGACTTACTACCATGACAGGTGGTGGGCCGGGCATTATGGAAGCAGCAAATAGAGGTGCGTTTGAGGTGGGTGGCAAGTCCATTGGGTGTAATATTAAACTGCCTTTTGAACAACAACCTAATCCTTATACGCAAACTTCTATAACCATTGATTATTTTTTTATTCGAAAAGTATTAATGGTAAAATATTCCTATGGTTTTGTAATTATGCCCGGAGGTTTTGGTACGATGGATGAGTTTTTTGAAACGCTTACTTTAGCACAAACCAAAGTAATTAATGATTTTCCAATTGTGGTAATGGGCAAGGAATATTACGAGCCTTTTCACAATTGGATGGATCATATGATTCAGGAAGGGACTATTTCAGAGGAAGATAAAAAGTTTATGTTATTTACCGATAGTGTCGATGAAGCGATTGAGCATATTTCAAAGTATGTTCGGAAACATTATACCGTTCAACCTCGCAAACGTTTATGGTGGTTGTTTGAAAAAGTATAACCATAAAAAAAGGGCGCTTATTTCAGCGCCCTTTTTTGTAACTAATTAAAATTATTCAATAACGGGTTGTAACCATCTTGTAATATATTCCAGGGATTGTTCCTTACGTTTAGCATAGTCTTCCACTTGATCCTGTTGAATTTTACCTAACCCAAAATACTGACTCTGTGGGTTGGCAAAATACCAGCCACATACACTCGATGCGGGATACATTGCTAAACTTTCAGTTAAAGTAATACCTGTATGTTTTTCGGCGTCTAATAAATTAAACAAAGTATATTTTTCAGTATGATCGGGACATGCTGGGTAGCCTGGTGCAGGACGAATACCGGTATAATTTTCTTTGATCAGTTCTTCATTGCCCAATAGTTCGTCTTTTGCATAACCCCAATATGCTTTACGCGTTGTTGCATGCAAATATTCTGCGAAAGCTTCGGCCAAACGATCGGCTAATGCTTGTAAAATAATTTTATTATAATCATCGTGATTGGCCTCGAATGCTTTGATGTGTTTTTCAATTCCATGAATGGTAACAGCAAAAGCACCTAAATAATCTTTTTTATTTTCGGAAGTAGGGCAGATAAAGTCAGCTAAAGAAAAATTAGGTTGACCAGCTGCTTTTTTAGCTTGTTGTCTTAGGAAATGTAATTGTGTTTTTTCTGCACCATTGTTTATGATTACATCGTCACCATTACTACTTGCTTCCCAAAAACCCACTGCTCCTTTTGCAGTTAACCATTTTTCTTTAATAATGGTTTGTAATAAAGTATTGGCATCCTCATATAATTTACTAGCAACTTCACCCACTTTTTCGTCGGTTAAGATGGCTGGGAAATTGCCGTGCAATTCCCAAGCAATAAAGAAAGGTTTCCAGTCGATATAATCAACAAGAATAGATAAGTCATTTATTTCAATGGCTTTATTTCCAGTGAAACTTGGCGTTGTTGTTTCAAATTTATTCCAATCAATCTGCATTTTATTTTTTAATGCTTCTTCATAAGGGATGGATTGTTTTACCGTTTTCTTATTATCGAAATCTGTTTTTAATTGAACATATTCTTTTTGTAAGTTCTGTAAGAAAGCTGGTTTTTGTTCTTTGTTTAAAAGTGCGCCAGCTACGGTAACACTTCGTGAAGCATCTAACACATGTATAACGCCATCGCCATATTCTGGTGCTATTTTAACAGCCGTATGCATGCGAGAGGTAGTGGCACCACCAATCATTAATGGGATATGCATATCGCGGCGTTTCATTTCCTTAGCAATATGTACCATCTCGTCTAGTGAAGGGGTAATTAATCCACTCAATCCAATAATGTCTACATCATGTTTAATGGCTTCTGCTAAAATTTTATCCGCTGGCACCATCACACCAATATCAATAATTTCATAACCATTACAACCTAAAACAACACCCACAATATTTTTTCCAATATCGTGTACGTCTCCTTTTACAGTAGCTAATAATATTTTTGCAGGCCCCTTGCTTTGTCCATTTGGATCGGCACTTGCTAATTTTAATCTTTCTTTTTCTGCTTCAATATAAGGGGTTAATACCGCCACACTTTTTTTCATTACACGTGCACTTTTCACTACCTGTGGCAAAAACATTTTACCTGCTCCAAACAAGTCACCTACTTGATTCATGCCGGCCATTAAAGGGCCTTCAATTACTTCAAGCGGTGCACTGTATTTTTGTCGGGCTTCTTCGGTATCCTCGTCAATAAAATCGGTAATACCATTTATTAACGAATGCGCTAAACGTTTTTCTACCGTGTCATTTCTCCAAGCCAATTTAATTTTGTTGGCTTCTTCCGATGATTGTCCTGCGTTCTCTCCACTAGCTTTTATATTATCAGCATATTGGATTAATGCTTCTGTTGCTTGGTTATTGTCGTTGTTCTTATTTAAAATCACATCCTCGCATAAATTTCTTAATACTGGATCAATTTCGTCATACACAGCCAATTGTCCTGCATTTACAATTCCCATATCCATGCCCGCTTTAATGGCGTGGTATAAAAACACTGCGTGAATGGCCTCGCGTACTGCTTCATTGCCTCTAAATGAAAAAGAAACGTTGGACACACCACCGCTTACTTTAGCTAAGGGCATTTTTTGTTTAATCACACGCGTTGCTTCAATAAAGTCAACTGCATAATTATTATGTTCTTCTATACCAGTAGCTACTGCAAAAATGTTGGGATCAAAAATAATATCCTGTGGATCAAAGCCCACTTGTTCAACTAATATTTTATAGGCGCGTTCGCAAATCTCAATCTTTCTATCTTTTGTATCGGCTTGTCCAACTTCGTCAAAGGCCATCACAATCACCGCCGCCCCATAGGCTTTACAAATATGTGCTTGTTCAATAAATTTGGCCTCTCCCTCTTTCATCGAAATTGAGTTCACAATACACTTTCCTTGGACGCATTTTAAACCTGCTTCAATAATCTCAAATTTGGAACTATCAATCATGACTGGAATACGCGCAATATCCGGTTCGCTTTGCAGTAAATTTAAAAAAGTAGTCATGGCTTTCACCCCTTCTAATAAGGCATCGTCCATGTTAACATCAATTACCTGTGCGCCACTTTCTACTTGTTGACGTGCAACAGATAATGCTTCTTCGTATTTATTTTCTTTAATTAAACGGGCGAATTTTTTAGAACCTGTTACATTGGTTCTTTCTCCTACGTTCACAAAATTAGTTTCTGGACGAATCACTAATGGTTCTAATCCTGCTAATCTTAGGTAAGGCTTGATATGTATTTGATCGCTCATAATATTGACTCTAGTAAAATTAAATGGTTGCGTCCACAATGGGTAGTGGTCTTGGTGATAGGTTGCGTACGTTGTCGGCCATATGTTTAATATGTTCAGGTGTGGTTCCGCAACATCCACCTACAATATTTACAAATTGATTTTTTGCCCACTCTTCAATAAAATGTCCTGTTTGATGTGGTGCTTCGTCGTATTGTCCCATTGCATTTGGTAAACCTGCATTAGGATAAGCCGATGTATAACAAGTTGCGATTTGTGCAAGCTCTTCGATATGTGAACGCATTTCCTGCGCACCCAATGCACAGTTTAATCCTACGCTTAATGGTTTAGCGTGGGCTACAGATGTATAAAATGCTTCTAAAGTTTGGCCGCTTAAAGTTCTACCAGATGCATCGGTTATAGTACCGCTAATCATAATTGGTAATTCTGGCTTACCTAATTTTCTGAAAAATTCTTTGATCGCGAAAATCGCTGCTTTAGCATTTAAGGTATCAAAAATAGTTTCTACTAACAATACATCCACTCCACCATCAACCAATCCTTTAATTTGTTCGGTATAGGCTGTTACCACTTCATCAAAGGTAACTGCACGGTAGCCAGGATTGTTTACATCGGGAGATAAACTCAATGTTTTATTTAAAGGTCCTATAGAACCTGCAATATATTTTTCGGTTGTATTGGGATGTTTTGATTTGTATTGATCAATCGCATCACGAACACATTTTGCAGCAGCTACATTTAGTTCATAAGCCAATTCCTGCATATCATAATCGGCCATCGCAATGGAAGTACTACTAAAAGTGTTGGTCTCAATAATATCGGCACCAGCTTCTAAGTATTGTAAATGAATGCCCGTAATAATCGCAGGTTGTGTTATGCATAACAAATCGTTATTGCCCTTCACATCACAGTGCCAATCGGCAAATCGAGTTCCTCGATAATCTTCTTCGGTTAATTTGTGGCGCTGAATCATGGTACCCATGGCACCATCAATTACCAAAATTCTTTTTGTAAGCGTCTCTTGTATTGACATAAATAATTTTTTATGCAACATCCACAAGAAGCGATCAACTAATAATAAAAGGGGGCGATAAATAATGTATCGTTTATTAGTTCTTTTCTCCTTACGGATGGCAGGTTGAACAATAAACAAATCCACCTGCAATGCGGTGCAAAGTTAGGATTCTATTAGCTTGTAGCCAAATTAAGGGCGATACAATATCTCTGGGCTGGCTTATTGATAAGTAGCTGTAACGTCTACATTAATCTTATCGGCAACCATTTTAATCATAATACCGCCAATTCCAAAGTCTTTTAACGTAACGGTGAATTGTGCACTCGCTTTCACGATACCATTTTTAACTTCAATGGTTCCATTGGTTTGAATGGCTTTGTTTACGCCATGTACTTGCATATTGCCAGTTATGGCTACTGGATATTTACCGTCTTTCTTAAAATCAACGGTATTGATATTGGTAATTTGCCCATTAAAAAAGGCACGAGGGAACTTATTGCTTTCAATATATTCTTCATTAAAATGTTCTTCCATTTTACCCATGTCAAAATGAAATCCTTTGGCCAACATAATGAAACTCAACTTGCCATTGGGTTCTAAGCGACTCACTGCTTCCTTATTGGTCGCATCAATATCATGGTCGTCCACTGCAATAAAGCGCACGATTGCAGTTTTAGTTTCCAAAGTCTTTTGTGCAAATATGGAACTACTACTTACGAATAAGATGACGAAAAGATTAATTACTTGTTTCATATAAAAGGGTTTAATAATTCAATGTTTAAACATCAAAATTAATAACTATTTCTCAAATAACCTATTTTATGTACTGTTGGATAGGTTGTCGGTTGGAAATACTCTTTCCTAAGGTCATTTCGTCGGCATATTCTAGTTCGCCTCCAAAAGCAATACCACGGGCTATTGTTGTGATGCTACAAGCATGGCCAGCTAACTTTTTTTGAATATAGTAAATGGTTGTATCTCCTTGAATAGTAGGGTTTAATGCAAAAACAAGTTCAGTTACTTTGTCTTTATTTACTCGCTCAATTAAAGCTTCAATGGTTAACTGATCGGGTCCAATACCATCCAACGGCGAAATAATACCTCCCAAAACATGAT
Source organism: Bacteroidota bacterium (assembly GCA_947454025.1). Taxonomy (GTDB): domain Bacteria; phylum Bacteroidota; class Bacteroidia; order Chitinophagales; family Chitinophagaceae; genus Sediminibacterium. Next base: position 8,595 of record CANGIZ010000011.1, read on the forward strand.
AGGTACCATTGTATTGCTGGGTATTTTCAATGGCGATCACATCCCGAATATTTTCAACCACACAAATGGTGTCCTTTTGTCTTCCCGAATTTGCGCATATGGAACAAATGCTGCCATCGCTGATATTATAGCATTTTTGACAAAATTGAATTTCATTACGCATCTTTTGGAGGGTGTCTCCAAAAAGGGTAGTGACCCCTTTTTCTTGTTTTAATAAATGCAATACCAATCTTAAGGCGGTCTTTTTACCAATGCCTGGCAACTTAGCAAATTCTGCTACTGCGTTTTCTAATAAGGATGAAGGTAATTGCATAATGAATAGGGATATGTAAAACTACTTATTAATTACAATATTTAATTCATTATCCCAGTCGGCGCGGATGTTCAATTTATAAGGTAGTATAATTACTTTTTCGGGTTGTTGATGGCCCAAACCATATCCATATTTGCCCGTATCCCATTTGCCGTTTTGGTTATTGTCTTGTAAAATTTTTAGTTGAAATTCTCCAGCTGGGAGTTGAGCGATATTTAATAAGTTTTGCGTAATTGGATAACTAAACCTGATTTTATCATCCTGTGTTAACAATAAAATAGGATGGGTGAATTGATCGTAACCACTTATTCTTATTAAACAAGAACCATAAGCACTTAATGGTTTTGTAATAAAAGCAACTGTGTCCGATTTTAATAGGATATTATTTAGTGTATCCATTACAGCTTTTTGAGGAATCAATAAATGAAGTTTAGTGGATGCTTGCCATGGGTACTGAATAACTACTACGTTGTTTGAAATTGAATCTCTACGAACAGTATAATTTTCGAGCGGTTTATTTAAAGTGTCAGCCAATACAATTGGGAAACTATCATTTAATTGAATAGTTGTTTCAAAACTTAAACGTAATGGATTCAGTAAATCTTGTTCACTACCATCAAAATTCTTACTATATTTTAGCGAAGGGGTATTTCGTTTAAGTGCTTTGTTATTGCTGACAACGGCTTTTCTCTTTTCTGTTTTTTTAAATGCTTGGAAAGCATATAAATGAATGGAGTCCTTGTTTCTACTTACGGTTACTGCACTATCTGCAAATGCAAAGAGCTTGGTACTGTCATCGTATTTTTTATTATAATCATTGGGAACAACAAACAAATTAAAATGCGTAAATGGTAAAAAATCAAATGCAAATTTTCCTTTGCCATTTAGCTTTGCATAATAAAGCGGCTTATTCTTAAAAATAGCTGAGTCATTGCCTGTAGGATGAAGGACCACAATTAAAGTACTATCTACACGACCCGTTTCAGCAATATGCACAGTACCTTGTAATCTTCCACTGTCAATATGATCGCCTGTGCTAAATACGTATTTAAAATCTTGTGCAATATTTCCTTCGTTCACATCTCTTATGGAATTTCCAAATTGTATTTGATAGGTTGTGTTAGGGGCTAGGGTATCAGTGATGCGAATACGAATGGTATTTAACTTTGCCTCAATAAGTGGGTTGTTTTTTAAAACCGGAGAAACAATAACATTTTCTTGAAGGCTATTGGTTGTGATGTATTCGTTAAAGCCAATAAGAATTTCTTTAGGACTTACTTGTACTGCAGAATCTTTTGGTTTGGCCACAATTCGGTAGGGAGGAATGCTGTCTCTTGGTCCACCACTTGGAGGTACAATATTTGCACAAGCCATTAGAGAATGTACTAAAAAAATAGCTGTGAAGATTTTTAATAAAGATGGGAACCAATTAGCGCTTTTCATCATAAATGCAAACTTAGTCAGATTCTTCCAAATCGCCATTCGGGATTTCGTGTAAAGCAACAGTTAGCTCGTTGTTTTTTACAAAATTACACCAGTGACATTCTGGTTTTCCGCAACCGGTATAAAATTCCTTTGCTTGAATTTTTTGCCAAACGGTTTGTATCTGTTGTGTAACAGTTGTAATATCTGCGTCCTGTATGGTTATGGCTACTTTTTCGAATTCCTTTTTCTTATTAGGTTCTACAAAGTCAAATTCGGCACTTGTTACTTCCCAGTTTTTAGGATGATGCTTTAATAATATTTTATAAAATACCGCCTGTCTCCAATAGTCGCCTCCATTAGGATACTTTTCGTTAGGTGCAAATAGTTTTTCCTTGGCATTTTCCACACTGCCTGTTTTGTAATCAATAACCACTACTTGCTTTCCATCAAATTCAATTTTATCAATAGCTCCTTTTAATGGAATGCCATTTAATACTACGTTGTTAATGCGGTACTCGGTGGTCACTACTTTGTTCCATCCTTGCACATACTGATCATAATATTTTGTAAGTACCATCTCGCCCTGTTCCATTCGACTTTTGAACTCTACTTGTGTAAAAGCTTCACGGTGTCGGTGCATATAAAAATTAAAATCTTGCACTAGTTCTTGTTTATCAGGGAATACCTGGTCACGCTCTTGCATTTTTTTAAATAACTTGTTCAATGCATCATGCACGGCGGATCCAAAAGTAGTGGCTTCGGACTTGCCCGAAGGAACACGAATAAGGCTATTGTAATAAAAATGTAATGGGCACTTTAAATAATTGTTCAACGCGGTAACATTCATTGTAAACTTCTCCAACTTAGGTGCTATAAAGTCTACTTCTAGTTGCGCAATTTGTGGTTGAATGCTGGTTTGAATATGTAAAAGTTTGTATTGTAGTTTAATCTCTTCGTTCAATTGTTTTTCAATAATACGTTTTTCATTGCCCTCAATTAATTCAATTACAAACTGACTCGGCTCCGCTACTTTTCCATCGGATCGGTTTAACGCGTAAGAAATTTGGATTGCTTTTTTAGCACGCGTAATGGCTACGTAAAATAATCTTCTTAGTTCCTCCTTGTCATCAGCATTTTCCAAACTACTTAATACCGTGTCGGGTAAGGTATAGCCAATATTATTTGCAGCTCTTTTCTTTTCCCAATAATGCGCGTTGGTTCCTGCTACAAAAACGTATTCAAATTCTAATCCCTTACTTCCATGGGTGGTTAATAAATTCACGCCAGTTACACCACCTGTGGTAATGGGAAGGGGTAAACGAATGCCTTCTTTTTGCATTAGTTCGAGCATGTCTACTAAATCTTTTAATTGTAAACTTGGACGTCGATGCGTTTCCTCTTTTATGAAATCAAAGAATTTAGTAATTACTTCTAATTCAAAGCCTTTGTTATTGGATTGCAATACCGATTGTATAATACCTGTTTTTTGTAGTACTTGTTCAATTAAATTCACTAAAGTTACATTGGGTACTTCTCCAATCAAGGACTCCAATACTTGCACTGCTTTCGCTAATTCGGGTACCCCGCCTTCCTGAAACAAGCTGCCTTGTACTTGTTGAGTTTTTTCTACCAACACTTTTCGGAAAGCATTTTCAGGCGCACCATATTTTAACTGATTGGCTTCAAATGTGAGCTTGGCAATGGTTATTGGAGAGATCTTCCACCATTTAAAATGTAATATTTCAAAAAGTAAATTAGCACCTTCATAAGGTTGGTCCAATTCACAAACTAAATATTCAAGAATGGTTATAATTTGTTTAACCAAGGTTTGATCTAATAAATTCGCTGTACGCTTGGTATAAACTGGAATATTTTTTTGTTGTAAAAAATGTGCAATTTCTTCTCCGTACTTATGTTCTTTATACAATACTGCAATTTGATGTGGCTCAATACCTTTTTGAATAAGTTGTACAATTTGCTCTGTAATGTCTATCATTTCTGCTTCAGGCACTTCGTAGGCAATCACTGTGGGCTCGGTAGTATTGTTTTGATTGTCGGGATGTGCAGCAATTAATTTTTTCTCCAACCCTTCAATTCTGTTGACCAATCTTTCCTGATTATTGTTAATCACAATGGTTGATACATCTAAAATGGGCTGTGTGGATCGGTAATTATTTTCTAAAACAATCGTTAATACATCCGCTGCATATTGATTTTGAAAATGCAACATATTTTCCACATTGGCTCCTTGGAAACGGAATATACTTTGGTCGTCATCACCCACTACAAATAAGTTCGGTTGTTCCCAATAGTTTACCAGCAATTGAACTAACTCATTTTGGGTACCACTTGTATCCTGAAATTCGTCTACCAAAATGTATAGGAAGCGTTCCTGATATTGTGCTAATAAATTTTTATTTTCTTTAAAGGCTTTAATCACCCAATTAATCATGTCCTCAAAATCATACCTACTTCGGTCCTTCATTAATTTTTGGTACACATCAAAGCTGGCAATGGCGGCTTTGAGTTTAGCCATTTTTTCCAGCTCCGCATCCACTAATCCTTGCTTTAAGGAGCCTGCTTCAAACTGCTTGTACTTTCGTTTGTAAATGAATTCATCTCTAAAAGGAATTTCTTTAATATAGTCATCTACTTTATCAATTAAGTAGTTGGGCGTCCATCCTTCCTTTTTCATGGCACTGAACAATTTGGACAAATTGCTCATTTCAAAATAAACATCCCCTCGATATCTTTTTAAAGCATTGTTTTTATCAAATCCGTCAATAAGTTTTTTGAGGAGTTCAATTTTTTCCAATTCTGAAATGGGATCCAAACTGGTCTTATCAAATAAGGATAAATTGTCCTGTATGATATCATTACAAAATGAGTGAAAAGTAGCAATATTCACTTTGTAAGCACTGGTACCAATAAAACTCACTAAACGCTTTCGCATGGCAATAGCGCCTGCATCGGTATAGGTTAAGCAAAGAATGTTTTCGGGAGCAGTATCGGTTTCTAATAATATCTTACCAATGCGTGCACCTAAAATTTGGGTCTTACCCGTTCCCGGTCCGGCAATCACCATAACAGGTCCTTCGATGGTATTTACGGCAATTTTTTGTTGCTCATTGAGTCCCTCGTATACTGCCTCAAAGGCCTTTGCTTGTTCCAACTTGCTAATCATTCGATAAAATTAATGGCTTTCCCGCTAATATGCACAACAAAACAAGCCATTCCTTGTTATATTGATATGTCTAAAGTATATAGCCTCCACACCGTACAAAATATTCCCATTTCTTTAAATGAAGCCTGGGATTTTTTTAGTAGCCCCGCCAACTTGGCGAAGATTACCCCAAATCATATGGGGTTTAATATTATTAGTAAACACCATGGTGAAAAAATGTACCCAGGTCAGATCATAGAATACACGGTGAGCCCACTATTAGGCATCCCCATGTACTGGATGACCGAAATTACCCATGTGCAGGAAGGAAAATATTTTGTAGACGAACAGCGCTTTGGTCCGTATTCACTTTGGCATCATCAGCATCATTTTAAGGCAATTCCTGGTGGAGTGCAAATGGAAGACATTGTGCATTATAAAATCCCATTGGGCTTTTTAGGAGATATAGCACAGTGGATCCTAGTTAAAAAACAACTCCAAGGTATTTTTGATTTTAGGTTTAAGGCGGTGGAAGATAAGTGGGGTACTTACAAGCCTTAGTTTTGCAAAGAAAATAATTATAAAATACTTAGTGATTAAAACACTTTGTTTATATAATTTTTATAAACTTTGTTCCCCAATCTAAATCGATTCATGGCACATACATCAAGTGGGCACGCCCACAAACTCTCGGTAGCAGGATTAATAGTTACTTTAGGAATTATTTATGGTGATATCGGAACTTCTCCATTGTATGTATTCAAGTCCATCATCAACCACAAAATTATTACGGAGCAGTTAGTGTACGGAGCCATTTCCTGTGTGTTTTGGACCTTGACTTTACAAACTACTTTCAAATACGTTTTTTTAACACTGCGTGCTGACAATAGAGGAGAGGGTGGTATATTCTCTCTATTTGCTTTAATAAGAAGATATGTGAAGTGGGTATACATACCTGCCATCATTGGAGCAGCCATGCTTTTAGCAGATGGCATGATCACACCGCCTATTTCTGTTGCGTCAGCGGTAGAAGGTTTAGGAGGGGTGCATGGTTTGGAAAATACAATTGTGCCTGGCAATAATTTAACAGTGGGTATTGTGATGGCCATTATTTCATTATTGTTTTTCTTTCAACGTTTTGGAACCAAGATTGTGGGATTTGCTTTTGGTCCCATTATGTTAATTTGGTTTTCGATGATTTTGATTTTAGGGTTTTTACAAGTAATACATCATGCCGAAATTTTAAAATCCTTAAATCCTTATTACGCCTACGATTTATTAGTAAACTATCCGAAAGGTTTTTGGATTTTAGGTGCAGTGTTTTTATGTACAACAGGAGCTGAAGCCTTGTATAGTGATTTAGGACATTGTGGTCGCCAAAATATACAAGTAAGCTGGATGTTTGTTAAAACAGCGTTGGTTATAAACTATATGGGACAAGGGGCTTGGCTAATCGCACATATGGGACAACCCATGGAAGGGCTGAATCCTTTTTATGAGTTAATGCCACACTGGTTTTTGTTGGCTGGTATTTGTATTGCAACCATCGCAGCGATTATTGCGAGCCAAGCATTAATTAGTGGTTCTTTTACATTAATTTCTGAAGCCATTAGTTTAAATTTTTGGCCAAGAGTAACGATCAAGTTTCCTACCGATCAAAAAGGACAAATTTATATCCCAAGCTTAAATTTATTATTGTGGGCGGGTTGTATTACCATGTTGTTCTTTTTTAGAAAGAGTGAGCATATGGAAGCCGCTTATGGTTTTTCTATTATTATCACAATGATCATGACCACCATTCTGATGAATTTTTACATGTTGAATGTGAAACGATGGAGTCAATCAATTGTTGCAATTGTGATATTGATATTTAGTGTAGTTGAAATTTCCTTCTTTATTGCAAACATTGTTAAGGTAAAAGAGAGCTATATCACTTTTGTTTTTTCTTTAAGTATGATTTTTGTGATGATGATTTGGCATCGTGCACGTAAAATTGCCAATCGTTATTTGGATTTTGTAAAAATGAAAGACTATTTAGAACCGATGGTAGAATTGAGTTCTGACAAGGATATTCCTAAATATGCTACCCACTTGGTGTACTTAACAAAAGCGAATAATTACCGTGAAATTGAACATCGCATTATAGATTCTATTTTAAATCGTAAACCAAAACGCGCGGATATTTACTGGTTCATTCATATTGATCGTACCGACTCTCCTTATGGAATGGAATACAGTATTCGTGAATTGGTGGACGACAAAGTAATGCGTGTTGATTTTAAATTAGGATTTAGAATTCAACCAAGAGTAAATGTATTATTTAAGAAAGTAATGCAGGAATTGAATGAATGTCATGAACTAGGTATTTATAGTAAGTATGAGTCCTTAAAGAGTAAGGACTTCCATGCCGACATTACCTATGTTATTATTGAAAGTTTCTTTAGTATCGAAAATGAATTGTCTTTCCGAGAAGACTTTATCATGGACGTATACTTTAATATCAAGCAATTGTCTCAAAGCGATCAAAAAGCATTTGGATTAGACAACGACATGACAATTGTAGAGCATGTGCCATTAATTATTAAAGCCAATGAGAACCTGCCTTTAAGACGTGTGTTTGATAGATAATTCTTGAATGGTACAGCGTTTCCTTATACTACAATGCTATCATTTTACTTAATTGGTTTTGCTGCCCAACTGCAACAATCCAATATTTTGCTTTATTGTTTTTTTCAATACCCAATGCACTTAAATTAATGAACTTAGTATCGGCAGGTATTATGGCTTCTACCGAATAGCTATTATTAAGCAATTGTAGAATCGCAAATTGCTTAACTTGTTTGCTTGAAGCATGTTCAATTTGATAACTATTCTCAGATTTTTTATTAATGGATGGAGCAGCAACCTCATACTGTACTAGCCAAGGCATAGTGGGTTGTAGTGCAGGTTTGCTGTAATAATTGTTTTGCAAGCTATCGTTCCAATGGTTAGGGTTGTTCTTAAAACTGCTGCTGCTAAAATAAGCACTACCTCTTGTGTTTTTCAAATTACGTAAGGCTTGAATTTGGTAAGGAATTTCTTTATTGCTTTTCCAATTAGCAGTAGTGCCAGCACGGTAAATGCCATGGCCAATATATAAATTACGCTTGTAATTGTGTTGATTCCACCAATTTACTAATTCATCATAATCCGCTAAAGGATGTCCGTGCTCCCAATATAGTTGAGGAATAACATAGTCAATCCATCCTTTATTCAACCAAGATAAGATGTCTGCATACAGGTCATCGAAATTGGTAACCCCCGCCTTGGTATTACTCCCAATAGGATCCTTTGATTTATTTCGCCAAACCCCAAAAGGACTAATGCCAAATTGCACTCCAGGTTTAATGCTATGAATTGTTGCGGATAATTGTTTAATAATGGTATCACAATTGCTTCTTCTCCAATCTTCTTTATTTAAACCACGACTGTATTTTTTATAAGTAACTTCATCCTGGAACTCTTTGCCGGGCACTTTGTAAGGATAAAAATAATCGTCTAAATGAATGGCGTCAATATCGTATCTGCTTACTAAATCACGTACCACTCTATTGGTATGTTGCCACACTTCTGGCAGTCCTGGATTGAATATTTTTTTATCGTCGTAGTTAACAAACCACTCGGGATGTGTTTTGGTTAAATGATTGGGTGCAATGCTCGATTTTTTTGTATTGAATACTGCACGATAAGGATTGATCCATGCATGAAATTCCATTCCACGTTTATGCGTTTCAGCAATCATAAAACTCAATGGATCATAGAAAGGGCTGGGAGGTAAACCTTGTTGTCCCATTAAATATTCACTCCAAGGCTCTAAATTAGAAGGATACAATGCATCGCCCGATGGACGTACTTGCATGATAATGGCATTCATTCCATTTTTTTGATGCATATCTAATAGCGCAATGAATTCATTTTTTTGTGCTTCATTACTTAAACCGCGCTTGCTTGGCCAGTCAATGTTTACAACAGTTGCAATCCAAACACCTCTAAATTCAAAAACGTTTTTGTCATCTAAGCTAGGTTGTGCCTTTGCAAAAATGCTGCATCCTAATAATAGCATGCTCAAAAAATAACGCATATATACAGTTTAAATTATTTATTGTCAGGAAGGCTGCGTAACTTATCTAAAATTTGATTTAGCGTTGCAGCTTCTTTTTCAGAAACGCCTTGTAAAATGGCGTCTATTTGATCATTGTATTGATCTAATCTTTCAACCAAGGCCAATCCTTTGGCTGTTAATGTGATATCTACAAGTCTTTTGTCGGAAGGGCAAATGTTTTTGGCTACCAATTCCTTAACAATCAATCGGTCTACAATTCTACTCGTGTCACTCATTTTATCCAACATGCGCTCTCTAATTTTTAAGGTGCTTAAAGGCTTGTCGCTGCCTCTTAAAATTCTTAAAATATTATATTGCTGTTGAGTAATATCTTCCTGTACTAAAAACCGACCAATTCTTTCATTCAACCAGTTAGCAGTGTACATGAGGTTAATGCCCATTTTTTGGAACTCATTTCTAAAGCTAGCTTGCTGTATGTCTTGTTCAATTCCCATTTATATACTACTTGGTCTTGGTTTGTATTTTTTGGTATACCCAATTAAATAAGGGTAATGCAATAATTGCTCCAGCTGCATCTGCCAACATATCATTTACTTCAAAACCGCGACTTGGAACAAAATATTTTTGGTAATACTCCATCCCAATGCCGTATAAGATACAAAATATCAGTACATATGCTTTTGCACGCACCGATTTGAGTACAGCGTATTTGGATTTTTCAAAATGGAAGAAAATAGAAAAAGCCAAAGAACCGAACAAGCAAATATGTACGAGCTTGTCCATTGGAAAGTCACCATACCATTTTGTTTGGTCAGGGAAACTGCTACCAGGTAAACTTAGTAATATAAAGATGATAGCAATTTCTGCGATGGCCCAAAAAAGCGATTTCATTTGCATGGCTTAGTGTACCAACTTAGCGTATGCTTCGCTAGTCAATAATTGCTCAAAGTCAGCTGCATTGTTTACAGTAACTTTTACCATCCAACCTTGACCATAAGGGTCCGTATTCACTAATTCTGGATTTGAGGCTAAAGCTGGATTCACTTCTGTAATTGTACCCGCCATTGGCAAGAATAAATCACTTACCGTTTTAACTGCTTCTACAGTACCAAAAACGGCTTCTGCAGCTAGGCTACTTCCAACTGTATTAATATCTAAATATACAATATCACCCAACTCGCTTTGTGCGAAATCGGTAATGCCAATGGTAGCTGTTGTACCATCTAATTTAATCCATTCATGATCTTTTGTGTAACGTAAGTCGGCTGGGAATTGCATAGGTTCAATTTTAATTAGTGCAAATATCCATCAAAATCCCTAAAAAACCAATCTACTAATAGCGAATATTATCAAAATACAGCAAAATATGGTCTTTTAGAAACACCTCTTGTTCCATTAGGTCCATTACCGGCAATTGCTTCAATTGCTTAAAATGTGGCCAGCCTTCTTCGTCCTTTCCCTCAAGTAGGTAATATCCACTAGGTGATAATATGGAACAAATGGCAATATGCATTAGGTCCTGTTTTTGCTCCTTGGTTATTTTTTCCCTAATGAAACCTGTTTCCTGTAATCCAATTAGGAAAAGTACTGCTTCGGTATCAGGTTTTTTTCCAAATTGGTCCATCAATTTCTTCTCTAAATCCCACCATCTAGTTTGTAAATCGTCTTGTATATTGGCCATATTGGTTATTCAATTTTGAAGCAAAGGTAGGGGATATCTAGGCGCAGTTGGTTGGTTTGATTATCTTTGCCAAAATTTGCATTTATGTTACAAGTAAACTTCTTACGCCAAAATACAGAATTGGCTAAAAAGAAATTGGCTATCAAGCACTTTGCCAACTTAAATTTGGTTGACGAAGTGATTGCGATTGATGATGAAAGAAAGCAATTACAAGCTTCCTTTGATGATATTCAATCCAAGGTAAATGCAGCATCCAAGGAAATTGGGGGTCATATGGCAAAAGGTGAAAAGGAGCAAGCGGAGGCTTTAAAAAATGCAGTTGCTGACTGGAAAAAACAATTAGATCCTTTAAAAGAAAAAATGGCGTTGGTAGAAACCAAATTGCAACAAGTCATTGTACAATTCCCCAACCTGCCACACGACTTAGTTCCACTAGGAAAAACACCAGAGGAAAATGAAGTGGTGAGGGTAGGAGGAGTAACGCCAACATTGCCAGCCAATGCCGAAGCCCATTGGGATTTAATTAAGAAATACAATTTGGTTGATTTTGAAACAGGCGCAAAAATTACAGGAAGCGGATTCCCTTTATATATCGGAAAGGGTGCCAAATTTCAAAGAGTATTAACGCAATATTTTTTAGATTTTAATACCGCTGCTGGTTATACCGAATATTTACCTCCTTTTATGGTCAACGCAGCATCGGCTTTTGCAACAGGTCAGTTGCCCGACAAGGAAGGTCAAATGTACCATGCAACTGAGGATGATTTTTATTTGATTCCAACAGCCGAAGTGCCTGTTACCAATGTGTTTCGTGATACGGTATTAAAAGAGTCCGACCTGCCTTTGCAAATGACAGCGTACTCTCCTTGTTTTAGAAGAGAAGCAGGAAGCTTTGGAAAAGAAGTGCGAGGTTTAAATAGAGTGCATCAATTTGAGAAAGTAGAAATTATACAAATTGTGCATCCTGATAAAAGTGACGAAGTGTTGAATGAAATGGTTGCACACGTTGAAAAATTATTAATTAGCTTAGGACTTCAATATCGTATTTTAAGATTGTGTGGTGGAGATATGGGATTCGCTTCAGCGATTACGTATGATTTTGAAGTGTACAGTGCTGCACAAGAAAGATGGTTGGAAGTAAGTAGTGTAAGTAATTTCCAAGCGTATCAAACCTATAGAATGAAATGTCGTTTTAAAGATGCAGATGGCAAAATACAATTTGCACATTCTTTAAACGGTAGCTCATTGGCATTGCCAAGAATTTTTGCTGCGATTGTTGAGAACTACCAAACCGAAACGGGCATTGCATTGCCAAAAGTTTTGCAGCCTTATTTTGGAGCAGAAAATTTAGTATAAGATTCAGTTATAGAAATAAAAAAAAGCCCTTCCATATGGAGGGGCTTTTTTTATGAATAAATGCTTATTAAAAATGACTAAAACGCACACCTAATGCAAATGGGTAGGCATATAATTTAGTCAACTTATTGTCGTATATATTAGTGACACTAGCGGAGGCGTATAATCGAATACCACCAATACCAATTTCTCCAATCCCAGCTACTTGCCAATCATTTAGGTTAAAGTTGCCATTGTATTTTTCCTTGTATTCGCTAATTTGTTTGTTGCGCGATCCAATTAAATAACCCACACTTAGTCCTGTACTCGCATAAAAAGATTTTTTCTTCTCAGGATGTGGTTGATAATTTAATTGAACAGGAACCGTTAAGTATTCAACAAATAGTTTATCTTTTTTAAAGGCTTTACTGTCCAAATAAACAATACTATTACCTGTGTTTCTGAAGCTAATAGGTTGTTCGAATCTAAAATTATACATTTCAACACCCACGCCATATTTTAAATTCCATTGATGTTGGTACAAATTCATTTTTTGTTGAACCAGCCAAAAATTCACATTGCTTGACTTTCCGTTATTTAATTTAAAACTTTTTGAAGTCATTGGCGCACCAACACTTGGATGTGTGAACTCTGTATTTGTTTTATAGTTAGTAACGTCTACATAATTAGCAAATCCTAAGTCAAAAACAAACCATTTTGTATTTACATCAGCTTTAGGTTTTGCAATTCTTTCAATTTTAATTTGTGTATTGCCCCAGTCCGACTTATCCATTTTTGTTTGCCACTGATTTTGGCCATGGCTTTCATGCGACTTCACAATTTGAAAATTACCAAATTTAATGGTATCCTGATTCACGGTGATTAAAGTGTCCTTTTGTGCAATCGTACTTGTGGCAATGAATAGCAATGCAACAAGGGGGGGAAAGAATTTATTCATAAAAAGTAGCTGATTAGAATTCAAAACGAAAATAATTCATTTTATGATTAAAACTTACTAAATCTTAGCCCAATAGCAAATGGTGCCATATCAAAATTGGTTAAGTTATTATCAAACAAGTTGGTTAAGCTATAAGATCCGTAAAGTCTTATTGATCCTATCCCTAATTCACCAATGGTTGACATTTTTAAATTGTTTAAATCAAAATTTCCATTCACTTTTCTTTTACCACGCTCCTCACTAATTTGCTTTGTGTGAGATTGTAACAAGTAGCCAGCACTCAATCCTAAACTTGCATAAAAGCTCTTATTATTTTCAGGATTAGATTGATAATTTAATTGAAGGGGTACTGTTAGGTATTCAACAAATAATTTGTTCTTTGAAAAATGCGCATTATCAAAATACACATAATTGCCAGGCGTATTGCTAAAACTAATGGGCTGTTCAAATCGGAAGTTAAACATTTCAATGCCCACACCATATTTCAAGTTCCAATAATGTTGATATAGATTTAGTTTTTGTTGCACTACCCAAATATTTACATTACTAGACTTCATGTTATTCAACTTTAAATTGGTTGAATTAGGAACAGCTGGATATAGCATGGACTGATAGGGTAATGTATTGTACATTAATGGATCAGTTTTATCTACTAAATTGGCGAAGCCTAAATCAAATATCCACCAGTTGGAGGTTACTTGTTTTAACTTTTTTGGCTCACGTTCAATACTGATTTTTGTTTTTTTAAAATCACCTTGAAGTAATGATTGCCAGTCCTTATTATAATCATCACCTTGTTTGTTAATAATTTTAATACGCCCTACTTTAACTGTATCTTCAGTAACTGAAAGAAGCGTTTCATTCTCCGAATCAATTTTTATATCACTTTTTCGATTGTGCTTTCTTTTTGAATCAACGGTAATATTCACAACATGCTTCTTGTTTTCAGTTGAATCAAGGTTGCCACCAACAATCACCATATTGCCAATACGAATCGTATCTTGCTTTTTTTGAGTAGAATCTGTTTGTGCAATTGCGTTCAATGATAGAAGCACACATACTACTAATATTATTTTTTTCATATCCTTTATTTTTCTTTTTCAGTTTTATTTCTTCTTAATAATGCAGATACACGGCGCGTTAATCCTCTTAATTTATCTCCATCTATTTCTAAGTTGGCAATATAAATTACACGGTCGGGATTTTCAGTATTTAGTTCCTCAAAGCTTTCCGCAGGTTCAGCAGTGACAATGCTATTGGTTGTAATATTGGGAATGCTCGTATTTTGAATAGCGTCCATATGTTCACTCTTTTCAATACTTGCTAATGAAGTTGTTGTGGTTTCGGGTACTATTATTGCTAAAGCCTCAGTACTCAAATGAGCTACTTGATTTTTACTTTCTTGAATATCCTTGGTTGAGAAATTATATAAATGTTGATTTTTGGAAGGCAATTTTACAGCTAAAGGTGTAATCAAATTCGATGAACGATTTGTATTTGATTGTGCAATGCTACTAGTCGTTGCAATAGTATTTAATTGGAATTGTTCAGGTACTTTTATCGCGAAGCGGTATCCAATCATAAGTAAGCATAATGCAGCTACTGCACTTACTGCACGCATACGTTTATTGAAAAAAAATCCTTTTACAACTTGCGCTTCCTTTCGGTATAAACTTTGTTTAAACTCATTAGGTAAAATCGCTTCCATCTCTTCAAAGCGGTATAGCAAAGCTTTATCTTCGTAGGCTATTGCTTCTGGGTTAAGTACAGTTTGTTGTAATAAAGACAATTCTTTTTGATAAGTAGGATTTTCTTGTAAGAATGCCTCTACCGCTGCCTTTTGAGTGGCTGTAAGCTCATTGTCGATATACAATAAAAAGAATTCCTCGTAATTGGTAATATCAATTTTCATTAGGCACTCATTTTTTGAAGATGAACTAATTTTTCTTTTAATATTAACCTAGCTCTATGTAAATATACTTTTACTTGACTTTCAGATAAATTCATGATCTCCCCAATTTCTTGGTAATTGTATCCTTCATAGTCTTTTAATAGCACTAAACTTTTTTGAGTGGGATTTAACTCATTGATCGCTTTTAATAAAACCTGCTTTAATGTGTTGTCAGTTTGAAAAGTGTATTGACCCTTTATAGTTTCAAAATTATCGGTCGTGTCCGCTTTTTTGTCTTTACGAACATGATCAATCATTTGATGGTATGCAACCGTAAATAAATAGGATTTTATTTTTTCAGGCGCCACTTTGGAACGATTGATCCATAATTTTTCGAAAGCTGTTTGCACAATATCCTGTGCATCGGCTTCATGGCCAATATTTTTGACAATAAAGCGATAGACCCCATCGGAGTAATTATCTACACAATTATTGAATTCTTGATCGGTCATCCCTCGTTTAACTTTTAAGTATAGGTATAACGAAGGGGGAGCTCAAAAAGTTACAATTGACTACTAATAATTGACAATTTGTTCCTGAATATTTGCAGGAAGCTCACGCCATTCGTATTGTTGGTTGCGTAATTGAGGTTCAAAACCAGCTTCTTTAATAGCTTCTTGTATCGTTTTATAGGTAAAACGGTGCGGTGCACCTGCGGCACTTACTACATTTTCCTCTAGCATAATGCTACCAAAGTCATTGGCACCTGCCTCCAAACAAACTTGAGCAGTTGCTTTTCCCACGGTTAACCAACTTGCTTGAATGTTTTTAATATTCGGCAACATGATACGACTAATCGCAATCATACGTATATATTCTTCGGTAGTGGTTAAATTATGTACCCCTCTGATTTTTGTTAATAGGGTATCCACGTCTTGGAAGGTCCAAGGAATAAATGCCAAGAAACCTTTTGCGTCTTTTGGTTTTTTATCTTGTACTTCACGAATGCGCACTAAGTGCGTAAATCTTTCTTCCAAAGTTTCCACATGACCAAACATCATGGTGGCACTAGTTGTGATATTTAATTGATGCGCTGCTGCCATCACATCTAACCATTCATCGGCACCACATTTTCCGTTTGATACCAATTTACGTACACGATCTACTAAAATCTCAGCACCCGCTCCTGGTAAGGAATCCATGCCTGCTTCTTGTAAAGCTTTTAATACTTCGGTATGTGTCATGCCTTCTAACTTTGCAATATGTGCAATTTCTGGGGGCCCTAATGTGTGCAACTTTATGGTTGGAAATTCATTTTTTATTTGACTAAAAATATCGGTATAAAATTTCAAGCCTAGTTCAGGATGATGTCCTCCTTGTAATAATAACTGATCACCGCCCCAAGCCAAAGTCTCTTTAATTTTTACGCGATAAGTATCCATATCGGTAATATATGCTTCAGGGTGACCAGGTATTCTATAAAAATTACAAAATTTACAATTCGCAATACATACATTGGTCGTGTTTACATTACGGTCAATTTGCCAAGTTACTTTACCATGCGGCACCTGCTTTTTTCTTAACTCATTAGCGATATCACTTATCTCATTTAAAGGAGCATGTTCAAATAGAAACATTCCTTCTTCCTTCGTTAAATACTCAAAATTCAATGCTTTTTTATACAATACGTCTAATTCCATATACTTCTTTTAAGAGTAACAAAGTTAAGGCTTAAAGGGTTCGCTTTTAACCTGAGTTTATTTTATCTATATTCATAAATAGACTCTTGTTTAAAAGGAGTAATTTTACCCTCCATTATGATACAATTTGACAGATTCCAACTAGACAATGGCTTAAAGGTATTGGTGCACCCCGACACAACCACCCCAATGGCCGTAGTGAATATTTTATACAATGTTGGTGCCAAGGATGAAAACCCTGAAAAAACAGGCTTTGCTCATTTGTTTGAACATTTAATGTTTGGGGGTAGTATTAATATTCCTGAATATGATGAACCCTTGCAAAGAGCAGGAGGAGAAAACAATGCGTATACCACAAACGACCTAACGAATTATTATTGTCAATTGCCTGCCGAAAATATCGAAACCGCTTTTTGGCTAGAAAGTGACAGAATGTTGTCGTTGGCATTTAGTCCAAAGAGTTTGGAAGTGCAGCGTAAAGTGGTATGTGAGGAATTTAAAGAACATTATATCAACAAGCCATATGGTGATGCTTGGCATAAAATGCGCACACTGGCTTATACAAAACATCCCTACCGTTGGATGACCATTGGTGCTTCCTTGGAACATGTTGAACAGGCTACCATGGAAGATGTGAAAGATTTTTTCTTTCAATTTTATCGTCCTAATAATGCCATTTTAGTAGTAACAGGAAACGTTAAAACGGAGGATATTAAAGTATTGGCTGAAAAATGGTTTGGTCCAATTCCTGCAGGGAAAACTTATGAAAGAAACCTGCCAGTGGAACCAAAACAAGAAAAGCATCGTAGTGTGGATGTACGTGCCGATGTGCCTATGGATATGTTGATGATGACTTGGCATATGGGTGGCCGTTTTGATACATCTTATCATGCTACCGATTTATTAACCGAAGTATTAGGAGGCGGTGCCTCTTCGCGTTTATATGAGCAACTTATTAAAGTAAGACAATTGTTCTCTTCCATTTCTTGTTATCATTTTGGCACCATCGATCCAGGCTTGTTTGTGATTACAGGGAAGCTCGTAAAAGGAATTAGTATGTCGGTGGCGGAGAAAGCAGTGTTAGAAGAAGTAGAAAAAATGAAAACCGAAATGCTGGATGAAAAAGAAGTGCAAAAAGTGATAAACAAAACGGAGAGTATGATTTGTTTTGAAGACATGAGTATCATGAATCGTGCGCAAAGCCTTGCCTACTATGAGTTACTGGGTGATGCAGCTTTAATGAATGAAGAGTTGGAAAAATACCAAGCAATTACGCCTGCACTTATTCAATCCAGTGCAAAAACAATTTTTACCGAAGGGAATAGAAACACATTATATTATTACAGCAAAACAACTGCGTAATTAATTTTAATTATTACGCTTCATACATAACTAAATTACCATGGCATTAGATAGAACTACCGCTCCCCACATAAAAGACGCTGTTGACTTTGACATTCAATTAAAGCCTTGCCAAAAATATAGTTTGGACAATGGGGTGGAAGTGTATGCATTTGAAGGAGGTGCACAGGAAGTGATGTTAATGGAATTGGTGTTTTTTGCAGGCAATAGTTATGAAACAAAAAATTGGGTAGCACCTGCCACTAATTATTTATTAAAGAATGGAACGCATAGCAAGACAGCGTTTGAGGTGAATGATGCTTTTGAGTTTTATGGTGCTTATTTGAACAGGTCTTGTTACAATGAAACTGCAACCATTAGTTTACATACTTTAACGAAGCATTTTCAGGAAGTAGTTCCAGTGGTAAGTGAATTGGTATCAGATGCAATTTTCCCAGAAAACGAATTGGATATTTATGCAAAAAATCAAATTCAACAGCTCACATTGAATTTAAAGAAGGGTGATTTTATTGCCAATAGATTTATAGATGAATATTTATTTGGCATAGACCATCCTTACGGTAAGTATTCAAGCGAAGAAAGTTACAATCAATTAACGCGTGATGACTTAGTTGCATTTTACAATAAGTATTACAAACAAGGAAAGTGTATTGTTTTCATGGCAGGTAAATTCCCTGCTAATATTGAATCCATTTTAAATAAATATATAGGGAGCTTACCTTTAAACAAACATAACATTGAAACACCGGAACACCCTATTATAGCTGCATCTCAAAAAAAATACAGTGTAGTAAATGATCCTAATTCAGTACAAGGTTCTATTCGTATAGCAAGGCATTTTCCTAATAGGCATCATCCCGATTTCGCAGCCGCACAGGTATTGAATAATATTTTTGGTGGTTTTTTTGGTTCTCGTTTAATGAGTAATATTCGTGAGGACAAAGGATATACATACGGCATTCATAGTTATTTACAAAACCATATTCAACAAAGTGCATGGATGATTAGTACGGATGCAGGCAAGGATGTTTGTAAGGCGACTATTGAAGAAGTGTACAAGGAGATGGCTATTTTAAGAAATGAATTAGTGGATATGGATGAATTAAACTTAGTAAAGAATTATATGTTGGGTTCTTTATTAGGAGATGTAGATGGTCCATTTCAAATCATTGGTCGTTGGAAATCCTATATTTTAAATGGTTTAAATGAGGAGTATTTTTACAACACCATCAAAACGGTAAGGGCCATTCAGCCGGAACAGCTTAAGGATTTAGCCAACAAATACTTAAAGGAAGAAGACTTTTATGAGCTAGTGGTTTATTAATAACCAGTAATTCTAAAAATAATTATAATGCTAATATGTTGATATACAATGTATTAGCATTTTTGTTTCTATAATACTATAAAATATTTAGTACTGTGTGATGCATAGTACTAAATATTCCCCTAGCTTTGTATCCTAAAGTAATTATCATGGATATTCAAAACACACAGAGTCAGATGCGTAAGGGGGTGTTGGAGTTTTGCATATTGTCCATCATTCAAAAAGGCGAAGTATATCCTAGTGATATCGTCGAACAAATGAAAGCGGCCAATTTGCATATACTGGAAGGAACCTTGTATCCTTTATTGACTCGTTTAAAAAATGCAGGCTTATTAAATTACAGATGGGTAGAGAGTGTGAGTGGTCCACCAAGAAAATATTTTGTGTTAACGGAGGATGGCAATAAAGCTTTTGAGGTTTTATTAAAAACCTGGAACGAGATGACAGGTGCCGTGAACCAATTAACACAAAACACCAACAATATTGCTAACTCAGAAGTTGTTCCAGCTTCTTAAAATATACAACATGAACAAAGTAATCAATATCAACTTTCAAGGTCGCATTCTTCCTATCGAAGAGCAGGCTTATGAAATATTAAAACAATATATCGAATCCTTACGTGCTTATTTCGCAAACGAAGAAGGCCGTGATGAAATCATTAATGACATTGAATGTCGTGTTGCAGAATTGTGCGAAGATCGTCTTAAAAAAGGCGCAATTTGTATTGATGCAGCAGGCATTAATTTAATAATTGATAGCATTGGTCGTCCTGCAGATTTTGCTGCACAGGATGGATTTGAACAAACTACTTCAACAAGCGCAGGTGCCAATGATGCCGACGATTATTATGCAAATAAGCAATGGGAGTCTACATCACAAAAACGTTTGTACCGTGATGAACATAATAAAGTATTAGGGGGTGTTTGTAGTGGTATTGCTAACTACTTTAATATCGATCCATTAATTGTTCGAATTCTATGGATCTTTTTAATTGGTGTAAATATCCTAGGCTATTTAATTTTATGGATTGCTGTGCCAAGTTCTTCAGTTAAGGAAGTGGGCGGAGTGCGTAAAAGATTATTTAGAGACATTGACAATAAAGTAATTGGTGGTGTTTGTGCTGGTTTATCAAAATACTTTGGAATACAAGTATGGGTAATCCGCATTTTATTTTCAATCCCTTTTATTCGTTTCGTTATTAATTTTAGACATGTTCATTTATTCCAGTTTTGGGATAGCCCTGACTTTCCTAATTTCTTAGATTTTACATTTAGTCCGGGGGCCATTTTTGTATATATTGTTTTGTGGTTGGTTTTACCCGAAGCTAAGACCAGCGCAGATAAGCTTGAAATGATTGGTGAGAAAGTAGATTTGAATAATATTAAAAATACCATCCAAAACGATATGGAAGGTTTTGGAAAAAGAGCGCAAAGTTGGGGAAGTGATTTTTCAAGAAAAAGAGAAGAACGAAAAGCTGAAAGATCAGCACACCGTGCCGAAAGGAGAGGGGAAAGAGATGGGTCGGAAGCATATACTTCAACTTCACAAAATAAAGGCTGCTTGTATTTTGTAGGTCGTTTAATTACCATAAGCGTGAAAGTGTTTGTATACTTTATATTAGGTGTAGTTGGTATTTCAATTTTAGCATCCTTGTTTGGATTGGGAGTAGCTGGAACTAGTTTATTGCCATTAAAAGGATTTTTACTAGAAGATGGTGCACAAACATATGCAGTTTACGGAGTAATATTATTCTTTTTATGGGTGCCTGTTATTGCATTGGTTACTGCAATTATTAGACGCATCGCAGGATTTAAAAAGGCAAATATTTGGATTCGAAGTACTTTTACTGCATTATGGGTTGTGGGATGGATTTGTTTATTTTATTGCCTAAGTAGTATTGGAAATAGCTTTTCAAAGCACAATGTGCCCAATGAGCAAACCATTCAGTTAAACAATGCTAAAGTAGATTTTTTACAATTGACAGCATCTCCTAAAATGAAATACTATGAGGACAAATGGTTTCAAATTACACCGTTTAGTAGTTTTAGTGATGAGGACACTGTCTTTGTAAGAAATTTGCGTGTTAGAATTGTTCAATCCAAAACAGATAGTTTCGAAATTAAAATTGTTAAACTAAGTAATGGTAAAACAATTCAAGAAGCCAATGCATTGGCCAATAAAATTAATTTTTCTGTAACACAACAGGATAGCTTATTGTATTTAGATCGTGGAATTGGCATAAACAAAATGGAAAAATTCCGTAATCAACATATTATTATGACCATTGCAGTTCCAATAGGTAAACGCATAATGATAACAAACAAAGGTTGGTCTCAAACCAATGTACGCATTGATCGACGTGGGATGCGTACAGAAACCATCGATCGTTTTACCAATGACAATGATTGGTTTGATGAATGGAATGAACCATGGGATAATGAATCTTATGCGTATGAGCAAGGTGTTGAATATAGAATGACTGCAACTGGTTTGGAAAAACTTAAACGTGCAGATAATGAAGTTGCCGACGATGATGCAGATACACCGGATGAAATTGAAGATAAATTGCAAAAGTTGAAAGAAGAACGTATGCAGTTGGAACAGAATTTAGAAAAGACAAAAGCAGAAAAATTACAGGAGTTGGATAAGATAGATCGTGCTTTGGATAAGCAAAAGGAAAAGGCAGGTAAAGCGACGGAAGAAAGAAAAGACAAAAAAGTAGCGGTTGTAACTGGAACTAAATACAATACAGTTGCCAATGCTGCTAGCAAGTTAGCCGATGTTCATTGGGTTTTAGAAAGATTCTCCTACTAATTAGCTGGGCTATTGATTACGTATAGTTTGATTTTTGGAACGACACCCCTTCTCTCTCGGAAGGGGTGTTTTATTTAGGATCCTTTTTGATTATCTTTGCGCAAATAAATTATTCCATGAGCGAAATCTTAAACACTCCTTTTACTGCCAAACATATTGCTTTAGGTGCTAAAATGGCTCCATTTGCTGGATACAATATGCCTATTAGTTATTCAGGTATTAATGATGAACATGCTGCAGTGCGCAATCAAGCAGGTGTATTTGATGTAAGTCATATGGGAGAGTTTATTTTAAAAGGTCCCGATGCTTTGGATTTAATTCAACGTGTTACAAGCAATGATGCCTCAGTTTTGGAAGATGGTAAAGCACAGTATAGTTGTTTACCAAATACAACAGGCGGTATAGTAGACGATTTATTAGTTTACTGCGTTGAAAAAAACAAGGTATACATGTTGGTGGTGAATGCTTCTAATATCGAAAAAGATTGGAATTGGATTAGCAGCTACAATACAAAAAATGTAGAGATGCATAATATTAGTCCTAAAACAGCTTTGCTAGCGGTACAAGGACCGAATGCGACTAAAATTGTACAAAGCATGACAGATATGGACGTATTAAATATGCCATATTATAGTTTTGCAAAAGGAAAATTATTAGATATCGACAATGTATTAATTAGTGCCACAGGGTATACAGGTGCAGGAGGCGTAGAGATTTATTTTGAGGATGAAAATGACAATGCAAATAAAGTTTGGGATGCATTATTTGCTGCAGGAGCAGCGTATGGCTTAAAACCAATTGGTTTGGGTGCAAGAGATACTTTAAGATTAGAGATGGGCTTTTGTTTATACGGAAATGATATCGACGATACTACAAGTCCTTTGGAAGCGGGATTAGGTTGGATTACAAAATTTACAAAAGACTTTACTAATTCAGCGGCTTTACAAGCACAAAAGGAAAATGGCGTAACCAAAAAACTAGTAGGCTTTGAAATGATTGACCGTGGTATTCCGCGTCATTATTATATTATTAAAGATGCTCAAGGAAATGAAATTGGATCTGTTACTTCCGGAACACAAGCGCCAAGTTTAGGAAAGGCAATTGGGATGGGTTATGTAGCAACTGCGCATGCAAAAGTAGGAACTGAAATATTCATTGATATTCGAAATACACCTGTAAAAGCGAAAGTGGTAAAGTTCCCTTTCAAGTAAGACATTCGTAAAATAAAAAATATTGTAAAGGGGCTTTCGGCCCCTTTTTTGCTGTAATAAATACCTAAAATAAACAATAGCTGGAATTGCATTTTTGTGTTTCATTAAAATTGATAAACATGAAAGCAATTAAAAACAAAGTACAATTGGTAGGACGTTTGGGTGCAGACCCCGAAATCAAATTGTACGGAGAGGGTAAAAAATTAGCGAATATTCGACTAGCTGTTAACGATCGGTACAAAAATGTAAAAGGAGAATGGATGGACGAAACACAATGGTTTAGTTTGGTGGCTTGGGCTAAGCTTGCAGTGTATGTCGAAAAATATTTACTAAAAGGTACCGAAGTAGCCATTGAAGGTCGTTTAGTAAATAAAGCTTTTACCGATAAAGCTGGAGTTAAAAGGGTAAGTACAGAAATTATATTGAGTGAAATTTTATTTTTATCAAAACAAAAGGAATTGCTAGTAGAACAATAATGTGTTTAGTATCTTTGTACAATGAGCAATGAAAATATGAATAAGCCAAGTTTACATACGGTATTGACTCCTCAATTATTAGATCTATACGAAATTAAAGATAGTATTGTTGTCATCATTGATGTGTTTCGTGCAACATCAACGATGGCAACAGCATTATACAATGGTGCTGCTAAAATTATTCCAGTGGATAGCCCCGAAGCTTGTATTGAAATTGGTACGGCAACTGGCGGGGTAACTGCAGGAGAACGTGATGGAAAAATTATTCCAGGGTTATCTTATGGAAATTCACCATCAGAATATCCTCGTTCCTTTATCGAAAACAAAACTTTAGTCATTACCACTACAAATGGCACTAAATTATTGCATATGGCTTTGCGTAAGGGAGCTAAAGAAGTTATTACAGGTTCATTCCCTAATTTATCCAATGTGGTTGCTTATTTAAAAGCGCAAAATGCACCCGTAATTTTAGGTTGTTCTGGTTGGAAGAATCGATTTAATATTGAAGATACCTTGTTTGCAGGAGCAGTCATTGAAGAAATGAAGGAACATTTTACCATTCATTGTGACAGTAGTTTCATGGCAAATCAGTTATATATTCAACATAAAGATAATTTACCGGAATACATTAAAACCTTAACGCATTGGCATCGATTGGCTTCCTATGGATTGGAAGGAGATATGCTTTATTGTGTTACAAAGGATATAGCCCCAAGTTTACCGATTTTTAAAGATGGAGCTTTAATAAATGGGGCTAAAGAATAACGAAAAATAGCCTGCAATTTCGTACATTTGCAAATTGCCCTTTTCAAAAGGGTGATTTTGTATAATTTATGGCATTACCCTACTTAGTAAAACACATTTATAGCTACGGAACCGAAGAGGTGATTCGTCGTGGAAAAAAGATTTTTGCACTGAAGAATATCGAATTGGTAAAGTTTGATCCTTTATTAGGGAGCATCCATTGCCGTGTTAAAGACGACGGTTATAGTACCTATTATAAAGTAACTATTGAAAATTTTAAGAGCCCTGCAACACTGTCATTAAGATGCGGCTGTCCTTATAATTTATCGGAAGTCTGTAGGCACAAAGCTGCAGCATTGTTTTTCGTACAAGATTTATTAGATAAGAACTTGTTGGATTATAAACAAGCTTCATATGTTACTACTCATACTCAACTACGTACTAAGACTTTGGATTTAAAGATGATTCGCATGCTTTGTTCTAAAACAACTTTTGAAAAAGCAGAAACCACTTTAAAATCCAATCGTCCGCATATTATTGAAAGTGCCAACGAAAAAGTAGTTGCCGAAGTGGAGGACCATGGTAAGACCTATCATATCATTGTTCAAAAAAATGACGAACGTTTTTTTGATACTTCTTGTGACTGTTTAAGTGAAACAGAGTATCCGCTTTGTATTCATAAAACAGTTTTGTTACTCCAATTGTTTCAGTTAAAAGGAGCAGACTACTTTGATACGATTCGAAATTGGGACAGAGAGAAAAATAAGTTACTTGCATTGTATGGTTATTCTTTGGATGATTATATCGAAGATAAATTCGAGTTTACCTATCACGAAGGGAAGCCATATTTAAAAGTATTAGACGATCGCATTCAAAAAGTAAATGCGGGCCCAATTACTACTTTAAGGAAGTTGCCAAAGTCCAACGATTGGGATATGGAGCAGCCCGAAGGTGAAATTAAAATTGCCAAGACTGTTGAGCGTTATGGATTGGTGATACAACACAATACTACAGAGTATCCCTATTTATCCTTGAGTGTTGTAAAAGGGGAAGTGAATGAAGAAGGCACCACTTTTGTTGGCAAAGTGGAAAAATTAGACTTGCCAAAATATGTAACGCCCGAAGATATAAAAGAGGAAGACAAGAATTTAATTCAAGTGGTTAGAAAGTTACAGTCTGCTGAACTTACTAAATACTTAAATAAGAATTCTCCATTTATGGGTATTTGGGATACGATCCTACATTCGGATGAAGCGAATTTGCCCGAGGAAACAAAGGAGTTGATTCAGGAATATATGCATCCTAAAATGGAAAAGTTATGGAGAGATATTTCAGAACATCCTTTTAATTTTCATTTGCCAAATAATAAACCTTTCACTACTGCAAACTTGCAAAAAGCGGAATTGGTTTTCAATCCAATACAGCCAAGTTTTAAAGTAGAAAAGGAAGCGGATAGGTACATTATATATGCACAAGTGAATTTGCCAGAAGGTAAAATTTCACTAGAAGAGAATCATGCTAAGTCGCATTATGTTTTTCAATACCATCACCAGTTCTTTACTTGGAAAAACAGAGCTGATTTAATGTGGGTTGAAAAATTCATGCCAACTGGTTTTAATGAAATCGCATTAGAACATTGGCCTGATTATTTACAAAGTACCTTATTGCCTTTATCAAAAGCTTATGCAGTTGAATTGGGCAATGTAAAACAAGAGAAATTAAAGGGCGTAAAACCGCAGCTTCAGATCTTATTAAAAGAGGATCGAGATTATTTATTATTTGAACCTATCTATACTTATAAGGACATTGTTGTATCCAAGGAGGACGGACCTTCGGTGATTCAGCAACAAGGTGATAAAATTGTTATTTTAGAAAGAGATTTAGCTGAGGAAAGAACTTTAATGAATGTGATTGAACAATTGCATTCTGGATTCGTGCGACCTAATGAAGGCAATGTATTGGCATTAAAAGGTGCTGAGGTATTAAAGAACAACTGGTTCTTTTTGTTTATAGACACCTTAAAGGAAAAGCAAATTCCATTATACGGTTCGGAGAACTTAAAGCAGTTTAAATTCAATACAGCTAAGCCTTCTACCAAATTGTATATAAGTAGTAATACCGACTGGTTTGACGCCAAAGTGGAAATTTCATTTGGTGAACAAAAAGTGTCTGTGCAGGATATTAAAAACATGTTGGCTAATAAGCAACAGTTTGTGCCATTAAAAGATGGTAGTTTAGGTGTGTTGCCAGAAAAATGGTTAAACAAATATTCTTTACTCTTTAAAGTGGGCGAGGGTAAAACTGATAATTTAAAATTGAGTAAATATCATTTCTCTATTTTAGATGAATTGTATCAAGAAAGAGATGAGGAAGAATTGATATTCCAATTGGAAGGCAAATATGAAAAAATAAGAGAAAAATATGCTATTGCCGATGTGGCACCTCCGGAGCATTTATCACCTATTCTTCGTCCTTATCAGGTAAGTGGTTTCCAATGGTTGAACTATTTACACGATGTACAGTGGGGTGGGATCTTGGCCGATGATATGGGATTGGGTAAAACCATTCAAACCTTATCTTTCTTACAACATTTGAAAGAAAAAAATGGTTCCCTACAAGCTTTGGTTGTGTGTCCAACTACCTTGTTGTATAACTGGCAGAATGAATTAAAAAAGTTTACGCCTAGTTTGACTTTCCAAATTCACCATGGTGGCACAAGAAGCAAAAATCAATTATTTAAAGAACCTGTCGAAGTGATCATTACCACGTATGGTACTTTAAGAAGTGATATTAAAATGTTCTCCGAAGTCAAGTTTGATTATGTGATTTTGGATGAAAGTCAGGCTATTAAAAATCCAACGAGTAAAGTAACTAAGGCAGCCTGTTTATTGCAAGCCACTAATAAATTGTGTTTAAGTGGTACACCTTTGCAAAACAATACATTTGATATTTATGCACAAATGAATTTCTTAAATCCTGGCATGCTAGGAACAGTAGAATATTTTAAGCATAATTTTTCAATGCCAATTGATAAGTTTGATGAGCAAGAACAAAAAGAGCATTTAAGAAAATTTGTATTCCCATTCATTTTACGAAGAACCAAAGAACAAGTGGCCAAAGACTTGCCTGAAAAACAAGAAATGGTATTGTATTGTGAAATGGGTACTGCGCAACGTAAAATATATGATGCTTATCGCAATGATTATCGTGATAAGTTAATTGGCATGGTGGAAGAAAAAGGAATTCAAAAATCGCAGTTGTCTATTTTACAAGGTTTAATGAAGCTGCGTCAAATATGTGATAGCCCTGCCATTATTAAAGATGAGTCTTATCCAAACGAGTCGGTTAAATTAGATGAGCTAACGCGTGAAATAGCTGAAAACATTGGCGATCATAAGGCTTTGGTGTTTTCACAATTCTTAGGCATGTTGGCGTTGATAAAAGAACAATTAACGAAGTTGGGGATTGATTATGAATATTTTGATGGAGGAAGCACCATACAAGAAAGAGAAAAAGCGATTGAACGTTTTCAGAACGATTCAAAATGCAGGGTGTTTTTAATTTCTTTAAAAGCCGGTGGTGTGGGATTGAATTTAACAGCTGCTGATTATGTATATATTGTAGATCCTTGGTGGAATCCAGCTGTTGAGCAACAGGCCATTGACAGAACACATCGTATTGGTCAAACAAAAAATATATTCGCGTATCGCATGATTTGTAATGATACGGTAGAGGATAAAATATTAAAACTGCAGGATCGTAAAAGATCTTTGGCAAAAGACTTAATATCCGATGAAGAAGGATTCGTGAAGTCTTTAACTAAGGATGATATTGCTTACTTGTTTAGTTAACAGGCAAGCAATATCATTTTGGTTGGCTATACAAATGTAGTTTAGTCTACTTTTTTAATTCAGCGGCTGCTAATCCTGCTTTTGGATTTTTTAAAAATTCATTTTTGCATTCAGTAGAACAGAATCCAATTACATGGTTTTCGTAATGAGCTGTGTCTCCAATACCAGCTGTTACAGGCATCCCACAAGTAGGATCCTTTTTATTATCAACTTCACTAGCTGCAAAGGTTTTTGATGAAGCACTATCTGCAGACATAGCGGTTGCGGAATCTTTTATTTCAGTCGCTTTCTTAGTTTGTTGACTGCCACAAGCAGTCAAAAGCAATCCAGCACTCAATAAGCTAAGTCCAATTATTCTTTTCATAAAGTTGATTTTGGTGTATTTACCCAAAAATACGAAGCCTTAGGGCAAAATAAAACTAACGACTATTAATTTAGAGGGTAAATATACCCTTTTGCAAGCCCATGGCTCAAATTAGCGGGGGTATTGGGCCAATTTTGTTTAATTATTTTATACTTTTACAACCTAATTCCTCTATCAGGAAATGACTATGAAACAGGACCAATTACATATTTTACCGACAAGTGCAAATTTTGCACCGGTCCCTGTATTGAATAGCCCCATTAGGCTACCGCTTGCGGTTCAATTTTCACCCCGACGTGGATTCTGATAGGACGAGCAGTTGGCAATTGCCCCTATCAGTGGAAAAAAAACCGAAGTTTTCAATTAACGCCAATAGTGTCATTTTTTTAAATTTTTCGATCATTGGAACAGAATATCATTGTACGTGTTGCCCATAGTGGCGATACATCTTACGCAAAAGCCATTACAGATGAGATGGAATCCTCAGCAAAAGCGCGTGGTACTGGGATTGCAAAACGAAGTCCCGAATATGTTGCTAAAAAAATTGAGGAAGGCAAAGCAGTTGTTGCACATACAGCTGATGGAACCTGGGTGGGCTTTTGTTATATAGAAGCTTGGCAGCATGGTCAGTTTGTAGCCAATAGCGGATTAATTGTTTCACCTGCTTTTAGAAAAAGCGGCATTGCTAAAAAAATCAAGCAAACTATTTTTCAATTGTCAAGAGAAAAATATCCAAATGCAAAATTATTTGGCTTAACAACGGGCCTGGCAGTAATGAAAATTAACAGTGAACTTGGCTATGAGCCTGTGACCTATAGCGAATTAACTGACGATGAAGAATTTTGGGCTGGTTGTAAAAGTTGTGTGAACTATGAGATATTGATGAGTAAGGATCGTAAAAATTGTATGTGTACAGCAATGTTATACGAACCAAAGAGTGCTCATACACCCGAACAAACGGCTTCTGAATTTAAAAGCAATTCAAAATTATACGAGCGTTTTATGAAAATAAAACAAAGCAAATTATTAAACTGGTTTAGAAAAAATAAATAGTATGGAAAAAGTAGTATTGGGTTTTAGTGGTGGATTAGATACCACGTTTTGCGTAAAATATTTAACAGAGGACAAGGGATTAGAAGTACATAGTGTAATAGTAAATACAGGTGGATTTACCGAAGAGGAATTAAAAAAAGTAGAAGCGCATGCATATGCTTTGGGTGTAAAAACACACACGACAGTGAATGCAGTAAAAGGCTATTACGATAGCATTATAAAATACTTAGTGTATGGGAATGTTCTTAAAAACAATACCTATCCATTGAGCGTAAGCGCAGAGCGATTAAGCCAGGCATTGCATATTGCAGAACATGTAAAAAAACTAGGTGCAAAATTAGTAGCCCATGGGAGTACAGGTGCGGGAAATGACCAGGTACGTTTTGATATGATTTTTCAAATCATGATTCCTGGTATTGAAATTTTAACACCCATTAGAGATTTACAATTAAGTAGAGAAGCTGAAATTGAATACTTGAAAGGGAAGGGCGTAGAAATGAATTTTGAGAAAGCTGCATACTCAATTAATAAAGGACTTTGGGGAACGAGTGTTGGAGGTAAAGAAACATTAAACTCAAAAGGGATGTTGCCTGAAAGTGCATGGCCAACTCAAATGACTAAGGAAGGTGCTTCGGAGGAAATGGTGATTAGCTTTGAAAAAGGAGAGATTAAAAAAGTAAACGGTCAATCATTTGCACACCCAACCGAAGCCATTCAATATATTCAATCTATTGCTGGAGCTTATGGCATTGGAAGAGATATACATGTTGGGGACACCATTATTGGAATTAAAGGTCGTGTTGGATTTGAAGCGGCTGCACCCATGGTGATTTTAAAAGCACACCATGCATTAGAAAAACATGTATTAACAAAATGGCAATTGTCTTGGAAGGATCAGCTAGCACAATTTTATGGCAACTGGTTACATGAGGGGCAAATATTAGATCCAGTAATGCGTGATATTGAAGCGTATTTAACCAATTCTCAAGAACAAGTAACGGGCGATGTATTTATTCAGTTAAATCCATATCGCTTTCAAATTATAGGTATTGAATCGGAGAACGATTTAATGAGCGCTAAGTTTGGAAAGTATGGTGAAATGAATACAGGCTTTACAGGTGCAGATGTTAGAGGGTTTACCAAAATATTTGGTAACCAAACTGGTATCTTCCATAATGTGAAAGAATCAAATAAAAAGTAAGCTACTTTTTTAAAGTGATAGCAAAATAAAAACGAATTCAGATGCAAAAAATAAATATCGGTATTGTAGGTGGAGCAGGATATACAGGTGGTGAATTACTACGTGTATTGTTGCGTCATCCAAATGCGCATATTTCATTTGTGCATAGCACAAGTAATGCAGGTGAATTCGTGAGCAAAGTGCACGCTGATTTAGTGGGCGACACCCATTTGAAATTTGCAAGTGAGTTGGACCAAAATATCGATGTATTGTTTTTATGTGTCGGTCATGGAGATGCTAAAAAGTTTTTAGCTGCGAATGAAATAAAATCAAGTGTAAAAATAATTGACCTCTCTCAAGATTTTAGATTAGCAAGTACTGCAACAATTGGAGACAGACAGTTTGTATATGGTTTACCTGAATTACAAAGAGAAGCTGTTAAGGACGCAAAAAATATTGCGAATCCTGGTTGTTTTGCAACTGCCATTCAATTGGGCTTATTGCCATTAGCTGCTAAAGGACTTTTAAATGACGTGTACACAACAGGTATTACTGGTTCTACAGGTGCTGGACAAGGATTAGCAGCTACAAGTCATTTTAGTTGGAGAGCAAATAATATTCAAGCTTATAAAACATTGCAACATCAACACTTAAATGAAATAGGCCAGAGCTTAGCACAATTGCAAGGCAATCAAAATGCCAATGTGAACTTTGTGCCTTGGAGAGGTGATTTTACAAGAGGTATTTTTATTACTTCGGTAGTAGCTTGTGATGAAAGTATCGAAGCGGTATATGAATTATATGAAGCTTATTACGAATCACATCCATTTACACATGTTTCCAAAAACAATATCGATTTAAAACAAGTTGTAAATACGAATAAATGTTTAATTCATATTGAAAAACAAGGAAATAAAATCGCCATTCATTCCGTGATTGACAATTTATTAAAAGGAGCAGTTGGACAAGCAGTTCAAAATATGAATTTGATTTTTGGATTAGACGAGGGGGTGGGATTACAATTAAAAGCAAATTATTTTTAACAATCGTATTTAGAAAAAGAGAAAGCGATAAAGCTATTTCTTAAACATAAAATTTAACATCATGTCATTATTCAAAGTATATCCTCTAAATCCAATCGCAATCACCAAAGCTGCAGGCAGCCGCGTGTGGGATGATAAGGGGCAGGAGTATTTAGACATGTATGGAGGACACGCCGTTATTAGTATTGGACATACACATCCGCATTGGGTTAAGCGTATTGAGGATCAATTGCATGCCATTGCATTTTATTCTAATTCGGTGGTAATGCCAATACAAGAACAACTCGCATCTGCTTTAAATGAAATGAGTGGTAAAAAAGATTTTCAATTGTTTTTGTGTAACAGTGGTGCGGAAGCAAACGAAAATGCTTTAAAGCTGGCTTCATTCCACACGGGCAGAAAAAAAATAGTGGCCTTTAAAAAATCATTCCATGGGCGTACTTCATTGGCAGTGGCTGCAACGGACAATCCAAGTATTGTAGCACCTGTAAATGAAACCGACAATATTATCTTTCTACCATTCAATGACATTGCTGCATTACAAGCCTATTTTGCAACACAAGGCAAGGAAATTGCTGCGGTTATTATTGAGGGAATACAAGGTGTAGCAGGTATTCATGAAGCAACTGATGAATTTTTGCAAGCGATTCGAAAAGTTTGTGATGAATTTGGTGCAGTATATATTGCAGATAGTGTACAATGTGGTTATGGACGTTCTGGTAAATTCTTTGCACACGACCATGCTGGTGTGAATGCAGATATTTATTCAATGGCGAAAGGCATGGGTAATGGCTTTCCAATTGGTGGCATTTTAATCGCGCCACATATTCAAGCAAAATTTGGAATGCTTGGAACAACATTTGGAGGAAATCCATTAGCATGTGCTGCAGCCCTAGCGGTGATTGAAGTAATGCAAAAAGAAAACTTAATTAAAGCTGCCGAAGTAATGGGGGCATATTTAATGAATGCTTTAAAAAATATGGATGGAGTGAAAGTAGTGAGAGGTCGTGGCTTGATGATTGGGTTTGAAATGGAGGAAGGCCTTGAAGACGTCAGAAAAGTATTATTAAGTGATTTAAAAATATTCACAGGAGAAGCTAAGCCAAATGTGATTAGGTTATTGCCTTCATTGGCTATCACCAAGGAGGATATTGATTTATTTTTAACCGGGTTGAATAAGGCTATTCAACTATTGAAGCAAAAGAAAGACTAAGCTCATGAAACAGTTTATTTCAGTGAAGGATGTAACGGATATCAATGCATTGGTAAAAAAAGCTTTGTTATACAAGGCGGATCCTGTGAAAGATATTTTATTAGGAAAGAATAAGCGTATTGGATTATTGTTTTTGAACCCAAGTTTAAGAACTAGATTAAGTACACAGGTGGCTGCGCAAAATTTAGGGATGGAACCAATCGTATATAATGTTGACAAAGAAGGATGGTCATTAGAATTTAATGAAGGTGCAGTAATGAATGGCACCACCGTAGAGCATATTAAAGATGCAGCTCCTATTTTGGGCAATTACTTTGACATATTATGTATAAGAACCTTTCCAAGTTTGCAAAATAAGGAGCAGGATTATAGTGAAAAAATTATACACCAATTTATTAAGTACGCAGGTATTCCGGTAGTGAGTTTAGAGTCGGCAACCTTACATCCTTTACAATCTTTAACCGATATTATAACCATTCAAGAATCAATTGCATTGAATGCAGCGCTTAAAAATAAAAAACCCAAAGTGGTGTTAACCTGGGCCCCTCATATTAAACCTATTCCACAATGTGTAGCGAATAGTTTTAGTGAATGGATGACTGCATGGGGGGAAACTGACTTTGTCATTACGCATCCTGAAGGATATGAACTTTCAACCGAATATACCAATGGAGCGAGTATTACACATGATCAGTCTGCTGCATTAAAAGATGCCGACTTTGTATATGTAAAAAACTGGAGCAGTTATGGTGATTATGGTAAAGTGCTTTCTACAGATGCAAATTGGATGTTAACCAATGATAAATTGGCAGCTACAAACAATGCAAAAGTGATGCATTGTTTGCCAGTAAGAAGAAACGTAGAATTAAGTGATGAAATATTAGACGGCGCAAATAGTTTAGTTACTAAGGAGGCGTCGAACAGAGTTTGGGCAGCACAGGCAGTACTATCTGAAATATTGGTGAACGCTAATAAATAATTGAACGCTAAAATTAGTTATGGAGAATTTATATGTAATTAAAATAGGAGGCAATATAGTTGACAATCCAGCATTGTTAACAGAGTGCCTTACTGCCTTTTCGAAAATAAAAGGGCAGGCTATTTTAGTACATGGAGGCGGTAAATTAGCAACTAGCTTAGCTGCGGAATTAGGTGTAGCACAAACCATGGTGGAAGGAAGACGTATTACCGATGCGGAAACTTTGAAAATAGTGACCATGGTATACGCCGGGTATATCAATAAAAATATTGTTGCACAATTACAAGCATTGGGTATAAACGCAATGGGCTTGTCTGGTGCGGATGCAAATTTAATTAAAGCACATAAGCGTGCTCATACATCCATCGATTATGGATTTGTGGGAGATGTAGATGGTGTGA
The DNA here is from genome assembly GCA_947454025.1 of Bacteroidota bacterium. Classification (GTDB taxonomy): domain Bacteria; phylum Bacteroidota; class Bacteroidia; order Chitinophagales; family Chitinophagaceae; genus Sediminibacterium. Next base: position 43,178 of record CANGIZ010000011.1, read on the forward strand.
ATGTAGAATTAGTGCAACAACTATTACAAAGCAACATAAGATTAGTGATTGCACCTATCACGCATAATGGTGAAGGGCAGCTATTAAATACGAATGCAGATACGATCGCACAAAGTATTGCTACGGGTTTAGCAACTCATTACAATGTGCATTTGATTTATGGGTTTGAAAAAGAGGGTGTTTTGTTAGATGTGAATGTCCCCAGTTCGCTCATTAAGCATATCAATCGACCGAGTTATCAAAAATTGAAAGAAGAAAAAATCATTTTTGAAGGAATGGTCCCCAAAATTGACAATGCTTACCTAGCCTTAGA
>CANGIZ010000012.1 GCA_947454025.1 Bacteroidota bacterium
ATTGTATTGTTTGCAAGTTGTAACCAATATGAAAAAGCGCCATCGGGTATGCCTTACAAAATCACTCATGGTAGTGGAAATGAAAAAGCCTTACAACAAGGTCAATATGTAAAATTAAATGTAGAGTACCGTCTTAAGTCAAAAGATACTGTATTGAGTTCTACTTACGGTGTTATACCAGTATATTTTCCTGTAGATACTGCCCGTTTAGGTAAATATACTTTTACAGAAGTAATCATGAAGTGTAGAAAAGGAGATAAAGTAGATTTCTCTTTAAGCGTAGACACTTTAGTAAAATTAAATGTTTTACAATTGAATAATATCTTCAAAGCTGGAGACTTAATTTTAGGTAAAGCTGAAATCGTAAATGTATTTACCGATGTAAATCAAGTAGATGCTGATTACAAAAAAGAACAAACTGCTGAAAAAGACAGAGAAGTAAAAGCAATTAAAGATTACTTAGCTAAAAATAAAATTAACGCAGTACAAACTCCAGAAGGTGTATTTGTTGTAGTTAAAGAAGCTGGTGATGTAACTAAGAAAATTGACAGCACAAAGCAAGTGAGTGTATACTACAAAGGCTACACTTTTAAAGGGGAAACTTTTGACACGAATATCAAACCAAACGATCCTGCTGCAAAACCATATGATGTTAAATTAGGTACTGGTACCGTGATCCCTGGTTGGGAAATTGGCCTTACTTATTTTGCAAAAGGTGGCAAAGGTTCTATCTATGTACCAGCCATGTTAGCTTATGGCCCTCAAGCCAATGGTGCTATTAAAGCTTATGAGAATTTAGCTTTCGATATCGAAATTCAAGACGTTATGATGAAGCAAGTTGGGCCAGCTGCAAATGCTGTACCAGGTGCAAACCCACATGGTCAACAATAATATATTAAACTAGAAAAACTAGTAAGGACTCCTCGATACGAAAGTGTCGGGGAGTTTTTTTTTAATAAATAAATTGGAAAAATAATAATCGTAAATTAAGAAAGGTAGGGTAGTAATTGGGTAATTTGATACGCTTCTTTAACATCATGAACGCGTAAAATATTTGCACCATTTAAAAGACCTACTGTATTTACAACAGTGGTGCCATTTAAAGCTTCGTTAGCATCAATTTCCAAAGTTTTATAAATACTAGATTTACGAGAAACCCCTAATAAAATAGGTAATGCTAAAGTTGTAAATTGATTTAATGATTTTACCAATTCAAAATTGTCTTGAATAGATTTACCAAAACCAAAACCTGGGTCTATTACCCAACTGGAAATACCCAGTTGCGTAAATTCTTTTTTCTTTTGTTCGAAATACTCAACTACTTCTTTAATAATATTGTTTCTAGTTGGAACTAAATGCATTGAGTTTTTATCACCTGTTAAATGCATTCCAATATAGCCCGCATTTTGAGTAGCCACTATCTTTATGATTGCTGGGTCAAAACTGCCACAACTTATATCATTCACTATATCTGCACCTGCAAGCAAGGCAGCCTCTGCAACCTTACTTTGAAAAGTATCCACCGAAAGAAAAACCGAAGGGTATTGAGCGCGAATGGCCTCAATGACGGGTACTACATTTTGAATTTCATCGGCTACGGAAATCATTTGAGCTCCAGGTCGGGTACTTTGGCCACCTATATCAATAATACTAGCCCCATTTTGGATGAATGTGCCTGCTTTTTTAACTGCAATATCCAATAATTGCACACGGCTCGCTTCATAAAAAGAATCATGGGTAGCATTCAAAATCCCCATGATTTGTGGGGTATCAATTTCCCAAACACGATCCTTAGCAGGAATTTTGAACATAGTTTTATTTTAAGGGCGTTATGCAGTATCTTGCAAGGGTTCAAAGTTATTAACTAACCACGAAATTTGTACATTTTTCATGAGCCAAACTTCTTCACAATACGATCAGGCCATTGCGTCATGTAGAGATATTTTTATTAAAAAAACCAAGGATTATGGCACTGCTTGGAGAGTATTGCGTATCATTTCGGTAGTTGATCAAATATTTATTAAGGCTTTACGTATTAGAACCATCCAAGATTTGGGTACTCAAAAAGTAGGGGATGATATTAAAGATGAATTTAAAGGCATCATTAATTACTCTGTAATTGGATTAATTCAATTAAAATTAGATGATCCAAAAGTGGAAGAATTGCCCGTAGAGCAAGTACAAGCCATGTACCACGAGTATGTTGAATTTGCTAAATCTACTATGCTAGATAAGAACCATGATTATGGGGAAGCATGGAGAGATATGAGCCAAGAGAGCTTTGCAGATTTAATTTTAGTTAAATTATTACGCATTAGACAAATCTTGAACAATGATGGCAAAACCTTAATTAGCGAAGGAATTGATGCCAACTTTGTAGATATTTTAAATTACGCTGTTTTTGCTTTGATTTTGATTGAAGAAGGAAAGCACTAATTATCACAACATTCATATAATTCAAATTTTATGCAATCATTTTTAAAAGTATTGCGTTGGAGTGTCGGCCTGCTTTTTATTTTTTCGGGTTTGATAAAAGCCAATGATCCACTTGGTTTAAGTTATAAAATGCAAGAATTTTTTGATGTCTGGGGTATTTCATTTTTAACTGACTATACTTTGGCTTTTGCCATTGTGATGAATGTGTTGGAAATAGTTACGGGAATTGCACTACTCATTCAGTTCCCCTATAAACAAACACTCTGGTTATTATTAGGGCTCATCGTTTTCTTTTCTTTTTTAACTGGCTACGCACTATTTTCTGGAAAAATTAAAACCTGTGGTTGTTTTGGAGATTGTATTCCTTTAACCCCCAAGACCTCCTTTATAAAAGATATTGTATTATTGATTGCCATTGTAATTTTACTTTTCAATAAGAAAAAAGTAAAATCAAAAATGCACCCTGCCTTAGGTGTATTTATTTTGTTGCTTGTTACAGCAGGAGTAGGTTATGGGCAAAACTATGTATTAAATCATTTACCCATTTTTGACTGCTTACCGTATAAACAAGGAAATGATATTGTTGAAAAAATGAAAACACCTCCTGGTGCTGTTCCCGATAGTGTATCTATCCAAATGGAATTTACAAAAGGAGGCAAGGACTATGTTTTTGATATCAATCATTTTCCTGAAAATTTCGATTCTACTTATGTTTTTAAAAACAGGAAGGAAGTTGTGGTGCAAAAAGGGAATGGACTACAAGCTGCTATTGTAGATTTTAATATTACAAGCTTATCGGGTGTTGACACTGCTCAAGCTTTATTTTCGATTCCCACGCCCTATGTATTATTATTTGCTGGGAAAATTGATGCCTCCTTACCATGGACTGAATTACTTAAACAATTACATAATAAACATAAGTTAGTATATATCGTTACTGCTGATAAGTCGGGCGCTATCAATACTTTAGCAAATGAAAACATTTTAATTGGCGATATCACAATGATTAAAACGGCAGCTAGAGTCTGGCCAACCATCTTTATAATGAATGGTTCAACGATCATGCAAAAACAGTCCTATTTGGATTATTTAAATAAATAGAATTATATCGTATAATATTTTGTAACTTAGGATAACACTGTATCAAAACTATCTGTTATGTCTAAGATCAAAGAAATACTCCAAAAGAAAGGTCCTCTTTTTAATGTGGTGACCCCAGACACAAAAGTAGTGGATGCTTTAACCATCATGAAGTCCGAAAATTTAAGCTATGTAGTTGTATTACAAGATGGCAATTATTTAGGAATTATGTCGGAACGCGATTATACCCATAAAATAAAATTACAAGGAAGACATTCTGAAACTACGACCGTTAAGGAAATTATGTCAACTGATTATCCTGTGTTAGGGTTTGGAGAAGACTTACAAAGATGTATGGTTTTAATGAATGTATACAAAACAAGATACCTACCCATATTTGATGAGATGCAATTTCAGGGAGTACTTACGATGAATGATTTAATGAGAGAAGTAATTGCTAAAGACGATACTTCAAAACCAGGTACAGATAATTTATATGAATTGTAAATGCTAGTAGTTATTTAATGATCACTTCATTGATCATATTATCACCCATTTTCTCATTAACCCTTTGAATAATTTGAACTTTCTGAAACCCCAATTCATTTTTTAAAGGGCCTACATTGGTTTCGATGAATAACTTTTTATCAAAAATGTAAATCTTATCAGTATACTTGGCAATCGTAGTTCCCATAATTTCGGCCCATACTTCTTCAATTTGAGCAGCACGTATACCATTTTTTAATTTACTGCTTTGTACAAATTGCTTTAACGCGTCACCTAACTTAAATACTGCCATAGCTTGCAATTTACAAATTTAATGTGGCTTACAATCATAATTCAATCAATTGATAACTATCTAAATGTTTTCCCAATAAGTCGGCAACCCTTTCCTTATGCGTATCTGTAATAAACACTTGTCCATCAGTTGAATGACTTACCCAACCTAATAATTGTATCATTCTTTGTTCGTCTAATTTTTCAAAAATATCATCCATTAAAAGGATAGGAGCAAAGCCTTTGTTTTCTTTTATCAATTGCCATTCCGCTAAGCGAATAGCAAATAACAAACTTTTTCTTTGCCCTTGCGAAGCTTCTTGTTTAAAAGGCTGACCTTGTATGGTAATGATTAAGTCGTCTTTGTGTATACCAGTATTGGTTCTTTGCAATACTTTATCTTTTGCTAATGACTGCTTTAATAATTCAGTAAAAGGTTGTTGTTTTAACTGTGATTGGTATTGAATATTTATTTGATCGTTTTGTCCAGCTAAATGTTGATACAATGCTAATATGGCTGGTAAATATTGTGCAATAAGTTGGGTGCGAAATTCAAAAATAATTTGTCCATGCTCCACCAATTGTTCATTGAGTGTTTCTAATAATAGGGGATCCAAAACGCCTGTTTCACCAGCTTGTTTTAGCAAGCTATTTCTTTGAACAACAATTTTATTATAATGTATTAAATGCTTTAAATAGGCAGGATGCATTTGGGATAATAAACTATCCATTAATCTCCTTCGTTCTTCACTCGAACCTGTTATAATTTGCACATCGTCGGGAGCTATCATAACACAAGGAATTTTGCCAATGTGCTGAGAAAGTTTTGAATAGGGTTCCTGGTCAAAATAAAATTCCTTCTTTAAATTTTCTCTTAGAATACAAGTAATAGGCACTGCCGTTCCATTCATTTCGTAATGACCTTCCACTCTTAAACCTTGGTAAGCATGGTGTACGTTTTGTGCATCGGCTCGATTAAAATAACTTTTAGTGAACGATAAATAATAAACTGCATCCAATACATTGGTTTTACCTGTACCATTAGGCCCTACGATACCTACAATTCGATCGGTAAAAACGAATTGCTTTTGAATATAGTTTCTAAACTGAACCAAAGAAAGTTGTTGAAGGCGAACCATGGGTGCAAAATACATCAGAAAAAGCTGTATTTTTATTCAAATTTTAAGGAATGACCCTTATAAGCGAGCAACAGCTCCCAATTATTGTAAAAAGACTAGCACAGCAAATATTGGAAACTTATCCAGGTTTAAGCAATGCAGTGATTGTAGGCTTACAACCAAGGGGAGTATATTTAAGCGACCGTATAGTAGCTGCGCTACATCAAGAGTTGCCTGCCGAACAGGTAATTTATGGCAAATTAGACATTACATTTTATCGTGATGATATCCGCCGAGAATTGCATTTGGCTACTCAAACTGACTTACCATTTAGTATTGAAGGCAAAACTGTGATCTTAATCGACGACGTATTGTTTACAGGACGTACTATTCGTGCTGCATTGGACGCATTATTGGCTTTTGGCCGACCTTCAAAAGTTGCTTTATGTGTCCTTGTTGACCGTAAACCAAGTAGGGAATTGCCAATACAACCCGATTTTTCAGGAAAAGAAATGGATACTTTAACTCCCTATAAGGTAAAGGTAAGATGGAAAGAGAATGACGGAGTGGACGATGTTATTTTATTGGGTGAATAAGTAATGGTTAGTTGAAAAAATTATATTAATTTTGTTTTTTAATGGCACTATCTACCAAACATCTTCTTGGTATTAAAGACCTCAGCACTGAGGATATTCAACTTATTTTATCAACTGCTGGGCAATTCAAAGAAGTATTACAAAGACCCGTTAAAAAAGTTCCCACATTAAGGGATGTAACTATTGTTAATCTTTTTTACGAAAATTCTACTCGAACAAGAATCTCTTTTGAATTAGCAGAACGTCGCTTATCTGCCGATGTAGTTAATTTCACTGTATCTAGTTCCTCTGCTGCAAAGGGAGAAACCTTATTAGATACTGTCAACAATATTTTAAGCATGAAAGTGGATATGGTGGTGATGCGCCATAGTGCTTCAGGGGCTCCCCATTATTTAGCAAAACATATCGACGCAGCCATTATAAATGCAGGGGATGGGATTAATGAACATCCAACCCAAGCCTTATTAGATGCATTTTCGATGCAAGAGAAATTTGGGAGTCTAAAGGGCTTGAAAGTGGCCATTTTAGGAGATATTATGCACAGCCGAGTAGCATTAAGTAATATCTATTTATTAAAGAAAATGGGCGCAGAAGTAATGGTTTCAGGCCCACCAACTTTAATTCCTACTTACCTACAAGAAGCGATGGATATTAAAGTGGAATACAATATTGACAAAGCCCTTGCTTGGTGTGATGTTGCCAATGTATTGAGAATCCAATTAGAGCGTCAAAATCAACCTTTATTCTCTTCTTTAAGGGAATACAACTTGGCCTATGGCATCACCATGGATCGACTAGATAAGCTTAATAAGGAAATTGTAATTATGCATCCAGGCCCTATTAATCGTGGTGTGGAAATGGATAGTGATGTGGCCAATAGTAGTCATTCCATAATCCTTGACCAAGTAGAAAATGGGGTAGCAGTAAGAATGGCTTGTTTATACTTACTCACTGGCAGATCTAATCCAGCCTAATAGTTGTTTGCTTTAACAATTTTCATACTTTTAGTACATGCAAAGAATCTGTTTATTTCCTGGCACATTTGATCCGGTTACTCTAGGACATATCGACATCATTAATCGTTCCTTACCCTTATTTGATAAAGTGATAGTCGGAATAGGTATGAATGCGGCTAAAAATCCAATGTTTAGTGCAGACCAACGAAGAATTTGGTTCGAAGAAATTTACAAGAATGAGCCGAAAGTAGCTGCCGCAATTTATGATGGTTTAACCATAAAATATTGCCAGGAAATTGGTGCCCAATTTATATTAAGAGGCATTCGATACGTTAGTGATTTTGAGTATGAAAAAACAATTGCAGACGCCAATCGAACAATGGACAGACAAATAGAAACAATCTTTTTAACAGGTGAACCAAAATACACTTCAGTCGCTTCCACCATTGTAAGAGATATTATCCGAAATGGAGGAGATGCTTCACCGTTTTTACCTCAAGAAGTGATTAATACTTTGAACAGTAAATAATAAGTTCTAGCAATAATATTAATCTTGTTTATTTAGCTTAACTCTAAAAGCTTCTACCACATCAATGATCGTAGGATAGGTTTGATCCAAGCAATGCCTTGCTTTGCCTAAAGAATGCCACTCAATTTTCTCAATATCCTCGGTGGTTTGAGGAATACCTTCCTGCATATCTTGAATGGACATATGAAACCAATAAGTACGTTTATTGACTTCCTCATTTAAATACTTGTCAAAATAAAGATGATTTGTAAAACATATCATTTCATGCAATTGAATATTTCGAATCCCCGTTTCTTCCTCCACTTCACGAACTGCGCAGGTTTGGATCGTTTCTCCTTCGTCTAATTTACCCTTTGGCAAGTCCCAAAAACCACGTCGAAAAATCCATAAAATTTCACCTTTGGGATTGGTAACCAGGCCACCTGCTGCAATTATTTGTGTTGGCATAAAAATGTGTATAGTATTTAGTAACTCTTGGTGTAAAATTAGTATTTAGCCATTAATTTCGTGCCACCAATACATTACTATTATGACGAACGAAAAAGCTGTTGCTGAAAAATTACTCCAAGTAGGTGCTGTAAAATTAAGTCCAAATAATCCATTTACATGGGCAAGTGGTTGGAAAAGTCCAATTTATTGTGATAATCGTAAAGTATTGTCTTTCCCATATGTACGTGACTTTATTAAAAGTGAAATGTGCAATGTAATATTTGAAAAATTTGATGGAGCGGATATGCTAGCGGGCGTTGCAACAGCAGGAATACCTTGGGGCGCGATGGCTGCAGATCAATTAAAATTACCTTATATCTATGTACGTCCTAAACCAAAAGAGCATGGTTTAGGCAATCAAATAGAAGGCGCATACGCAACTACCAATAAAATTCTTGTAATTGAAGATTTAATTTCTACAGGTAAAAGTAGTTTACAAGTTGTAGATGTATTAAGAAATGCAGGCTTAGAAGTAGTGGGTATGGTATCGATATTTAATTATGGATTTAATATCTCTGACGAAGCTTTTAAAGCAGCTGGAGTTCCTTTTCATTCATTAACCAACTATGCTAGCCTAATTGACTTGGCAGTAGAAAAAGGTGATGTGGATGCTGCTACACAAGATACATTAATGAAATGGAGAGAAAGTCCATCAACTTGGAATCAATAAAATAAAAAGGCGAAATAATTTATATTCAGCAATACGTAGGGAAATGTTTTAAATCCCTTTTAATGCTTCTTTTAAATTTAACTTTTGTTCTGTTGAAAATTCAATGGGCATATGTTTTGTAAATAGGCCTTTGGATAGTGTGGCGTCCCCTTTAACCGTAATTTTCATGGGTTTGTTAAAAAGAATGTCAACACTGTGTTTTAAAATGCTTGACAATTCAATTTCCATTTTGGCTGGCATTACAAATTCAGTGTTGGCTGGAATAGTAAATGCGGTGTCTAAATGATAATGCGTAAAAGGTTGATCATTTACCAATACATCACAATCTAATTGTTTTAATATTAATTCAAAATGATTTGGATTTTGATATGCAAAACTTGCATTGAACACATTTTTACCCAAACTCGCTTTTTCCACTTTAATAGATTTTAATCCTTTAAATACAAAAGGCTTAGGAGTCGCACAGCTTGCTGCGAATAATATAATTACAAATAATAAGGTTCTATTTAGCTTCATTCTACAAATTTCGTTAAAATTAATAGGTTATTGCAGGAACTGAAAATATATTTACACAACTATTTGTTAAGTATGCTCATTACCGATTTACAATACTTTGGAACCATCAGTCATATTCAATCTTTGTTAAAAGAAGATCATGTCTACTTTGATAATCAGCATCCATTCTCTAAAATGAGTTTTAAAAATAGAATGGTGATTGCAACTGCTCAAGGCCCATTGCATTTAACCATCCCCATTATCGGAGGCAGAGATCAAAAGAGTCCTTTACGTGACATTCAAATTGCCTATGATAGTCCATGGCACGAACAACATTATAAAGCACTTGTGTCCAACTATCAACGATCTCCGTATTTTGAATACTACCAGGATGAACTTAAATGCATATACGATGCTAAGCCAAAAATGTTAATTGATTTTTTAATGAGCAACCATATTTGGACTAAAAAACAAATAAAAGGAAAATGGGAAATAGAAAAAGAGACCACTCACCAGGATCGATTATTTGATCCATATCTTCCTAAAAATTATCAAACCTATCCCAATGCATTAAAATACCAACAGGTATTTGAAGACAGAATAGGTTTTTTGCCTAACTTATCTATTCTTGATTTATTATTTAATTGTGGTGGAAAACAGGCATATCAATTATTGTTGTCTGTTTAAAAATGATTGAACCCATTTTGTGTATTGTTCCATATCAGCCCATTCCGCACTATTCAATATATAATCTTTGGCCTCATTTGCATCCGTTGCATTTTCAAGTCGTTTTTCAAGCAAAGCCTTTTTTAATTGGTAATTCTTTAAAATAGCACTCATTAAAAGACGCTCCGCAATTTGATTTTCAATAGAGTCATTCAAGTAATTGTAACTCACCAACTGTATAGGATTTTCATGTGCTTTTATCCATTGTTTCGTATCATTCAGTAATAGTGAATAGCTAAGGTCTTTATTGTCAGCAGTGATTACTTGAGGCTCGGGAATCGAAACAAGGTGCTTGACAAATACTCTCTTTTTTTTATTTGTAACATAATGAGAACGGATATTCAATTCACTGCCTTTAATATGGTGAATAAGGGAAGCTTTACGAACTAAATTTACTAACTGAGTTTTTGCCAATAAAGAAGGGGTGTTTGTTTTTAAAGGCAATAGGGTAATTGTAATTAATAGAAATACCATTCCTATAACAAGCGATAAAATTGAAGATCTGCGTACTTTGTCATCAAGCTTATTGATTTTTTTTATCCGATACAATAATTCATTTTGGGTAGGCATTATACCCAAACTCATTTGAATTTGATGTAAGCGATTCATTTTTGCAAGTGCATACAATGCTTTTGAATAAATAATTGATTCCTGTGTATGTTCAATTACAAATTCATCACAAGCAATTTCCCTTTGTAAATGCATTTCAGTATGCATCAAATAAGCAAATGGATTAAACCATAATATGGTTTTAGCAATTTCAGCAAACCAATTTAGTAAGTAATCCTGTCTAAGGATATGCGCTAGTTCATGCACTAAGACTAGTTTTATTTGTGTTGAATTTAATTGCGTGCAAATACAAATAGGCAATAAAATAATAGGTTCTAAATACCCAAAAACAATTGGACTATCCACCAACGCACTGGTCCCAATTTTTATTTTTGAAATTGAGGTGTTTGGAATATCCGCAATTAATTGACTCCATTCATTGGAATGACCAAAATCGGCACTCGATCTTACATTTTCCAACTTTACAAATTGAACCAACAATTTGAAACATAAAATCAAAAATGCAATACAATAGGCAGCACCGATCAAAAGGAATAAATTATTGGATTGATTTAGTGAAATTGAAAAATCAATAAATTGAATAGGATCAAATAGAACGGTTGGGGTTGAGGGCACAAATACATCCCATATGAATTTGCAGGTTGCAATGAATTGAAAACCAAACGCCAATACAAAAATTTTTTGGGGTTTAATATTTAAATAGGCTGCTATACTTTGATACACTAGCCATAAACATCCCAAGAAAATAAGATTATTTAAAATCGCAAATGGTATATTAGATAAAGCTACCATAGTTACAAAAATGACTATCCTTTAGATTCTAATTGTTTTATCAAATTTTTGATCTCCATTAAATCGGCATTGGTTGGCTTGTGTTTACCTAAGGCTTGCATTACCAATTGAGAAGTACTTCCGCTAAACAAGGTTTTAATCATTTTACCTATATATTGCTCCTGTGCTTTCTCCTTGTCAAAATTGGGCATATAAATATGCGTTTTAGCGGTTTCATTTCTGGACACCAACCCTTTTTCATGCATGATTTGCATTAATTTAAGGGTAGTAGTATAACCCACTTCCTTAGTTTGAAATATGACTTCATGCACTTCACGAACAGTTGCATTTTCTTTCTCCCATAAAATGCTTAAAATTTCTAATTCACTTTCAGTAGGCTTAAATACTTTGCTCATAGTATTACGATTAAATTCGTAAGCAATCTACTGTATCAGAAGGATATAACAAAAAATCCCCCCGAAAATTCGGAGGGATTTATGTTAAAATATATTGAAAATATCTACTTGTATAGATTACTTCATTTTAATATAAGAAGCGTATTTAGCATTTTGCTCATCAGTTAATGCTTTACCATTTACCGAAATTTTACCATTTTTAATTTGGATATTAACGTTATCCTTAGGTGCTAAACCATCCGCTTGTAATGCTTGAACCAAAGTTTTTGCATCGGCAGAAACTGTTACTGTTTTGCTTTTATCGCAACATGCTGAATCACCCATTTTAGCACATGCTGCTGAATCCATTTTAGCACAAGCTGAATCCGACTTCATTACTGAAATTTCAACAGTTTGTTGCTTTGAAGTTGCTGCACTTGTAGGATGCATTTTTGCCAATGTTGGTGCTAATACCAATGAAACAATCGACATTAACTTAATCAAGATATTCATTGAAGGACCAGATGTATCTTTAAATGGATCACCCACCGTATCACCTGTTACAGATGCTTTATGTGGTTCTGATTTTTTATAGAACATCTCGCCATTTATTTCAACACCTTTTTCAAAAGATTTTTTAGCATTATCCCATGCACCACCAGCATTGTTTTGGAAAATACCCATCAATACACCACTCACTGTTGCACCCGCTAAGAAACCACCTAAAGCTTCAGGGCCTAATGTGAAACCGATTAAGATAGGAGAGATGATTGTGATGGCACCTGGTAACATCATTTTTTTCAAAGATGCTTCCGTTGAAATAGCCACACATTTATCATATTCTGGTTTACCTGTACCTTCCATAATGCCTGGAATGGTACGGAACTGACGACGCACTTCTTCCACCATTGCCATTGCAGCTTCACCCACCGCACGAATCGCTAATGAAGAGAAAATGAAAGGTATCATACCTCCAACAAATAAAGCAGCTAATACATCAGCTTTATAAATGTCAATATGTTGGTTATTTGGCATCGCTACACCTACAAAGGCTGCGAATAAAGCTAATGAAGTTAATGCAGCAGAAGCAATGGCAAAACCTTTACCACTTGCAGCAGTTGTATTACCCACAGCATCTAAAATATCTGTTTTTTCACGAATTTCAGCTGGCAATTCACTCATTTCAGCAATACCACCTGCGTTATCTGCAATTGGACCAAAAGCATCAATTGCTAATTGCATAGCAGTTGTTGCCATCATACCTGCAGCAGCAATTGCTACACCATATAAACCTGCACAAGCAAATGAACCATAAATACCAGCAGCTAATACCAAAATTGGATAGAACGTAGATTCCATACCAATTGCTAAACCACCAATAATATTTGTTGCATGACCAGTGCTAGATTGTTTGATAATACTTAAAACTGGACGCTTACCCATTGCAGTGTAGTATTCAGTAATAATACTCATTAAAGTACCTACCACTAAACCAACTGCTATCGCACCAATTACACCGTTTCTTGTAAATTCTAAACCACGTAATACCATTGTTTCTGGTAAAATGTTAGATACTAAAAAGTAACAAGCAATTGCAGTTAATACCATTGAACCATAGTTACCCATGTTCAACGCTTTTTGAACTGTTGCAGTATTCAAACCAGCGCTTTCGCTAATTCTTACAAAGAAAGTACCAACGATAGATAATAAAATACCTACGCCAGCGATTAACATTGGCAATAAGATAGGAGATAAACCACCAAATGCATCTACTAATTTAGCACCATTTGCACCAGTTACTTCTTGTCCTAATACCATTGTAGCCAATACAGTTGCAACATAAGAACCGAATAAATCGGCACCCATACCAGCAACGTCACCTACGTTATCACCCACATTATCTGCGATAGTTGCAGGGTTACGAGGATCATCTTCAGGAATTCCAGCTTCTACTTTACCCACTAAATCCGCTCCAACGTCTGCAGCTTTTGTGTAGATACCACCACCCACACGCGCAAATAATGCGATAGACTCAGCACCCAAAGAGAATCCAGTTAAAATTTCTATTGTACGTAACATTCCTTCAGCATCCCCTTCTGGTGAGAAGTAATGTTTGATAATTAAAAATAAACCACCCAAACCTAACACAGCTAAACCAGATACGCCTAAGCCCATTACGGATCCACCAGTGAAAGATACTTTTAAAGCACGCGCTAAACTTGTTTTAGCAGCTTCGGCAGTTCTTACGTTTGCTTTGGTAGCAATCTTCATACCAATGTATCCTGCAGTAGCACTAAATACAGCACCAATCACAAAAGACACTGCGATGCTCCAGTGGCTAGACTCATTTTTTGAAGCCATGAAACCTAATAATAAGGCAACAATCACTACAAAATAACCTAGGATTTTCCACTCTGCTTTTAAGAAAGCCATAGCACCTTCAGCAATATAATTACTGATTTCTTTCATTCTGTCATTACCGGCATCTTGTTTAGATACCCAGTTGAATTTTAATAGGGTATAAAGTAAACCAACGATACCCATTGCCGGAACGGCATAAAATAATAAATTGTTGTTCATAAGCAATTCTTGTACTTTAAATTAAGTTTAAGGTCTGCAAAAATAGGGCGAAATGCCCAAAAAATGGCAAAAATGGGCAACTTTACTCCTCTAGTGCAGTTGTGTCTTCCTTACCTGTAAATATGGAGGCCAATTCCTTACCCTTGTAAATGGTTTTATTAAATCGGTTTCCTAATATAATAATGGTTGCCGTTTCCCCTAAAAGGCGCGTAAACACTGTATTATTTCCATGCCACCAACCATTATGGTAAATCAATTTTTCCTCGTTTGGCTTTAAAAGCATACGCCAACCAAGCCCATAATTATGGTAATTTCTGGTTAAAGGACTTTTTGGTTCATATGCCATTTGAAGGGTAGAAGAGCTTAAAAAAGTACCTTCTGTTAAGGCCTTATCCCATAATAACATGTCACGAGCCGTACTATATACATTCTTATCACCATATATACAGTCATATTTTTCAATACGATATGGTTGCATTTTTGCATTATAAGAAGGCGTATAACGGTCAATTACTTTTGCATTAAAGATATAAGTGTTGTTCATTTTCAAAGGCTTGAAAATGGTTTGAGCCATAAAAGTTGGGAAGTCCTGCCCAGTGATTTTTTCAATGATTAAAGCCAACATTACATAGTTGGTATTACAATATTTAAACACTCTGTCGGCATGTGCTTGAGGTGCTGGGCGTTTAGCAACCATATAATCCAATACATCTTGGTTACTGTATATACCTTGTTTAAAAGGTGCATCATTCGAAATGAGTTGTAATTTTTTTACCCATCTCCCTTTTTTATTTTTAGATTTTATGGCAAGATATTTATGCGTTTCCATAAAATAAGTATAGTCAGGCAATCCACTGCGATGTGACAACAATTCCTCGATAGTAACATCGGTATAAGGGAAATTGGGAAGGTATTTAGTAACTGGTGCTTGTAAGTCTAATTTATGTTGCTCCCATAATTTAAGCGCAGCCATACCCGTAAATGTTTTTGAGATAGAAGCAAGATGGATAGGGGTTTCAGCAACAATTGGAGATTTACTCGCAAAATTGGAAAAACCCTTATAATCTTCAAATACAATTTCTCCATTCTTAGCCACTAAAATTTCACCGCTAAAATTTTTCCCTAACAACTTCTCATATTTAGTGCGCACTTCATCGGCATATTTTTCTTTTTCGCCAGCTCCTAAATGCTTATATGTAAAATTAGATGATACCGATGTTTCGGTATTCATTCTTGGACCTTGACCTGTTCCGCAAGCACAGCTTAAAAAGAAAATTCCAAACAATAACGACATCCTCACAATCATCTGTTAGTATTTATAGGGTATTAATGAACAATTACAAAAATAACGCAGTTTTGGACATTTTATTGTTAATGAAACCTAAAGGCAGTTATATTTTTTTTAACTTTGCTGCATGAGCAATTTAGATAACACTAGCTACCCAAAGGATAAAATCAAAATACTGTTTTTAGAAAATATCAGTGAAAAAGCAGTTCAATATTTTAAACACCAAGGATATTCGGATGTGAAAAAAGTAGCTGGAGCATTAAGTGAGGAAGAATTGATTAAAGCAATTAAAGATGTTCATATTTTAGGAATTCGTTCCAAAACATTTATTTCAAAAAAGGTTTTAGATAGCGCAAAAAAATTACAAGCCATTGGTTGTTTTTGTATAGGTACCAATCAAGTGGATATAAAGGCTTGTAAACAAAAAGGAATTGCGGTTTTTAATGCCCCTTATAGTAATACAAGGAGTGTGGCAGAATTGGTAATTGGATCCTCTATCATGTTGATTCGTAAAATAATTGATAAAAATAAATCTGCACACGAAGGCATTTGGAACAAAGAAGCAAAGGGCAGTTTTGAATTAAGAGGAAAAACAATTGGACTAATTGGTTACGGAAATATTGGGATGCAAACGAGTATCATGGCCGAAGCCATGGGCATGAAGGTTAAGTTTTATGATATTGAAACAAAACTTCCTTTGGGCAATGCAGTAGCAGTAAAATCTATAAAAGAATTGGTAAGCAGTGCTGATATTATTTCATTGCATGTGCCAGAAACAAGTCAAACCAAAAACTTAATCAGTAAAGAAGTTATTAAGCAAATTAAGCAAGGTGCCATTTTAATCAACTATGCAAGGGGAGAAGTAGTGGATTTAGATGCATTAGCTGAAGCCATTAAAAGTAAACATATTAGCGGTGCTGCCATTGATGTATATCCATGGGAGCCAGAAAAGAATGGTGATAAATTTGAAACTCCTTTGCAAGGATTATCCAATGTAATTTTAACACCACATATAGGAGGTTCTACCGAAGAAGCACAAGAAAATATTGGCGAAGATGTAAGTATTAAATTATACCAATATTTAGAACGAGGCGTTTCGAATGGTTCACATTCTATTCCTGCAATAAGTTTGCCACCAGTAGACGGTGCACATCGTATTTTACATATTCACAATAATGTTCCAGGCGTATTAAGCGCCATCAACACTGTGATGTCTAAAAACAAAATCAATATCGTGGGTCAATACTTAAAAACCAACGAAGAAATTGGTTATGTTGTTTTAGATGTAGATTCTAAACTGTCAAAAAAGGCAATAGAATTATTGAGAGATGTGAAAGAAACAATTCGTGTAAGAATGTTGTACTAGTTTGTATTAAGTTAAATGAAGTGCTCCTAATTTAACGCAGCAATCATAGCTTTAATTTCATTTTCATCGACACCCATGAACACCATATTTTCGTTCATGCCTGGAGCATTGTATTGCATTAAAGATGGTATTGCTTTTCTTGCTGAACTATGAATCTCAGTTGCACCAGTTTCATCTATAATTTTTTTACAATTATTAGCACGCACACCACTTCCAGGTAAAATAATGATACGCCCCGCCGCTTTTTCAACTAATAGTTTAATGAATGGGATTGCATTTTCAACATTGGGCACTTGTCCACTTGTTAAGATTCTTTTACATCCTGTTGTAATAATATCTTCCATTCCTTTTAAGGCGTCATTGCATCGGTCAAAAGCCCTATGAAACGTAATTTGCATAGGTGCTGCTAATTGAACCAATTCGGTGGTGCGCTTAGTGTCAATAGTACCGTCTGCATTTAATAAACCAATCACTGCAGCAGGATAGCCCAATTCTTTTACTAATAATAAATCAGCTTTAATACATGCATACTCCGCATCGGAATACAAAAAATCGCCGCCTCTTGGTCGAATAATTGGAAACACTGGCTTGTTTGTTAACCCAATTAATGTTTTCAAACTTCCATATGAGGGAGTAGTGCCGCCTTCACTTGGATTTTCACAAAATTCGATACGATCCGCACCAGCTTTTAATGCAGCTAATGCAGATTCCACCGAAAAGACAGCCACCTCAATTATTATTTTCTTTTCACTCATGGATTATACACTAAATGGCGACTCAATTAATTTATTTCCTTCAATAGTATGTACCGCGTAATTAAAACCAGTATGTAAAGCATAACTACCATGTACTCCGTTTTTATTCAAAGCAATAAAGCATACTTGAATATCGGCTGCCTTTTCTTTTTTAATGCGTCTAATTTTTTCAACTACTAAACGACAAGCTTCCTGTGGACTTTTACCTTGACGCATATGCTCTACAACAGCACTTGCTCCAGCCACTCTAATCACATCTTCTCCTTGTCCAGTAGCTACCACAGCACCCACTTCATTGTCCACATATAAACCTGCACCAATAATAGGAGAGTCTCCCACACGACCTCTAAGTTTAAAACCAGCACCACTTGTAGTGCAACTTCCACTTAAATTTCCATTGGCATCCAATGCTACCATTCCAATAGTATCATGGTTCCAATCACCATTACTAAAACGAGTAGGGGCTTTATATTGATCCTCTAATTGACTTGTTGCATTTTTGGGATTTTGTCTTTCAACATTGATGACGGGTTTGTATTCTGACTTTTTTAACCAAGCTTTATATGCTTTGTCAGCATCGTTAGATAATTTACCCGACTCCAAAGTAAATCCTTGAGCTAATGCAAATTGTTGCGCACCTTCACCTACCAACATAACATGAGGTGTTTTTTCCATTACTTTTCTCGCTACTGAAATTGGGTGTTTTATTTTTTCTAAAAAAGCAACGCTACCACAATTAAACTCATGATCCATAATAGAAGCATCTAAAGTAACATGCCCATCTCTGTCTGGATTGGCACCTAAACCCACGCAACAGCTAATTTCATCTTCGGTTACCATCACCCCTTTTTCAACTGCGTCTAACGCAGATCCTCCTTTACTTAATACTTCCCATGCACCTTTGTTTGCATTTAATCCTGCATCCCAAGTGGCAATCACGATTGGTTTTTGCACTTGCATAGCTTCTTTGTTTACAAAACCTTGTAATGTAAAACCAGCAATGCCCAAGCTACTTAGATTGATAAAATTTCTACGATTGATGCTCATTATCTATTGGGTTGAATGAATTTTGAAATTACGAAGATTCAGTCTATTTATGTACATTTAATGTTTAAATATGGAAAGCATTTTTGAATTATATGGATGGGATGTAATAGACACGGTACAGCTGCATCAAGGCCTTATCAACAGCACTTATATTGTACATACCGCTAAAGGTGATTTTGTATTACAGACAATTAATCATTCTATATTTAAAAACCCTGCAGCAATCGATCATAATATTAATACCATAGGTAATTATATTGAAGAAAATCACCCTAACTATTTGTATACCTATTTAGTTCCAACAAAAAATGGAAAAACTTTAATAGAGTGGGAGGGCAAATACTATCGAGCATTTCATAAAATTGATGGGTATGCTTTATCTGTTTTAGAAACACCACATCAAGCCAAAGAAGCAGCAAGTCAATTTGGACAATTCACTTCGATATTAAATGGGTTGAATATGGCTAAGCTCAAAATAACCTTATCTGATTTCCATAACCTAAGCTTGAGATTTGATCAATTTTCTGAATCCATTATTCATGGAAATTCTAACCGAATTCAGGATTCAAAGGATGCCATTAGCTTTTTACAGGCTAATAATTGGATCGTTAAGCAATATGAAAAATATATTCAACATCCCGATACAAAGCAAAGAGTAACCCATCACGATACCAAAATCAGCAATGTGCTTTTTAAACAAATAGCAGGTATCGAAAAGGCAGTTTGTGTCATTGATTTGGATACAGTCATGCCAGGCTATTTTATAAGTGATATTGGAGATATGTGCCGAACCTGCCTATGTGCTGTTACGGAAGAAGAAGCCAATCTTGATCTCGTAAAAGTGGATAGCTCAAAATGGACTGCCATCCAAGAAGGCTATCTGAGTGAAATGAACTCGGTGTTATCCAATTTTGAAAAAGACCATTTGTTTTTTGGAGGACAGTTTATGATTTATATGCAAGCCCTTAGATTTTTAACCGATCATTTGAATAATGATATTTACTATGGGGCAAAAAAAGAGGGCCAAAACTATGTTCGAGCCCTCAATCAAATTCGACTACTTGAAGTCTATAACAAATTAAAATAATATCATATATTTAAATTTGTTAGTATCTAATGAATCATAATTTAATATTAAAACTGGTCATTCATTGCAAAGTCAGGTTTTCTGTTTTTCCATTTACCACGAGTGAAATCTGGAATTTCTTGAACCTGTCCGTGCTCCGCAATTGATTTTTCAGAAAGGGGAGTAATGGCATACCAGGTAGCCAAATCATATACATCAATCGGAAAGGCAACATGTCTTTTAATACATTCAATAAAAGCATTTTCTACAAAAAAGTCCATACCTCCATGTCCAGCACCTTCGGCGTCTTTTTCAAAACGCTTCCATAATGGGTGGTCATGTTCTTTTAAATAGGGCTCTGGATTTTCCCAAACATGTGTTTTTTTAGAAACGCCCTCAATATATATATGTCCTGCATTAAAAGCACCCGAACTAAAGTCCTGCCATAATCCCTCGGTACCTTGAACGCGGAAACCAAGGTTATAAGGACGAGGAGAATTGGTGTCGTGCGTTAATAATATAGTCTCCCCATTATGTGCTTGTATAGTCGTAGTTACAATGTCACCTAATTTAAATTTAAGTTTCGCATTTGGGTGATTTTCACCACCTTGTGGATGGTTAACTATATATTTATGTAAACCTCTTGCCTTAGTTGCCACCGAAGATAGTCTTGTCAATGTATTCCCTCTATTAATGTCAATCATCATTGCGACTGGTCCTAGTCCATGGGTTGGATATAATTCTCCGTTCCTATATAAGGAGTGATTGGTTCTCCATTTTGCTTCACTCAAACCTTTCTCGCCAAATTCCACCCCCGAATTATACGCAGTTTTACCATCATTGAACTTAACACCCCTTAAATCGTGCTCATAACCGCCTTGTAAGTGTAATAATTCACCAAACATGCCTTTTCTAACCATATTATACACAGCCAATACATCACGTCTATAACAAACATTCTCTAGACACATCACTGGAACACCCGTTTTTTCACTAGCATTCACAATATCCCAGCAATCGGTTAGCTTAATAGCACCACAAACTTCCACACCAGGAATAATACCATGCTTAATAGCTTCTAAGGCTTGTGGAATATGCCATTCCCAAGGCGTAGCTATGATAACTGCATCAATATCAGTTCGTTGCAAGAGTTGCTTGAAGTTTTCTTTCCCATTGCTATATTCAATTGCAGCTGGACGACCCGCGTCTTTAAGTAGCTTTTGAGCATCAGCTAACATCTGTTTGTCGGGATCAGCGAAGGCTATAATTTCAGTATCCTTTCTTTGAACAAGCATTTCAATATGATTCTGCCCACGATAACCAGTACCAATTATACCAAGGCGAACTTTATCTTTTTTAGCACTAGATTGTGCTTTAATAAACTGCGGACTTAATCCTAAAGCCATGGTCGTTAAACCAGCATCTTGTACAAATTTCCTTCTACTTACATTACTAGGCATATGCTTTTCGTTTAGATTTATTTAGTTATACAAAATAGCAATAAATATCTACATAAGCAATACCAACCTCATTTTCAGCCATACTGAATGCTTTTTAAATACTATTTATTTGCTTATAATTAACATTATGTTAAATAGATATTTACAAGATAACCCCCGATTGCTCGAGGGTTATTGTTTATAGTAAGCTATCTTATATCATGTATGTAATCAACTTTACCATCTTTATCAATTCCTACTTCCATGTTATTGTAAAATAATAACTCAGAAATATTTGACTTAGTTGTTGTTGTTGAAGTCTTATTTGGAGTTCCAAGTATTTTAATAACTTGATCTTTTGTAAACCCAATTCTTACTTCATAGTTAAATGCGTCATGAAGTTTATCGTAGAAGTTGAATTTTAAATCAGCTTCGTCAGAAGCTTTTTGGTCTTTTCCTCTTGTTTTATCACGTTTAAATGCATATAAAGTAGCTAAGAAATCTACAGACCTATTTCCTACATTTTTTTCATTTTTTTCCAATTTGCCGCTTTTTGTGTTAATAGCTTCATATGCTTTTGTAATCCATACAATGGATGCATCTACTTTCTCCTTGATTTTAGGTTCTAATACAACATTCAACTTTTTGATAGAATCTTGTTGTGCTTTAAATGCTGCATCAAAGGCTAATTTCTTCTTAGGATCTTTTGGTGCTGCAGGCTTGTTTGCGTTTAAAGTTTGTAAAGATTTGATGTTTTGACCCGCTTTTTCGTCTAAAATAGTGAATTGATTATAATAAGCAATACCAATATTGAACGCAGCTGCGAAATTTTTCGGGTTCATTTCAAAGGCTTTTTTGTAAGCTTCTGCAGCTTTATCTATGTATTTATCAGTATTGGCATCGTCTCCTTTACCACTCATGAACATGTCACCATACATTTGGTATTCCACTTCAGTTAATTTTCCAGCGGTAGCTTTTTGATCGTATAAAGCTACTTTTTCGTCAATTGATAAGTTTTTATCAATGTATTCAGTTGTATACTCCGCCCAAGATTCTTTTGGATAAGCCGCTTGTGCAGCTTCTAAAGTAGCGTCAAAATTAGCTTTATCCTTTTTAGCAATGTATTGCATTAATACATAACGGTAAACGTCTACATACTCAGGAGCAGCTACTTTATAACCTACTAAACGAGCATAGTAAGATAAAGTAACATCTACATTACCTGCATTTTGGTTTGCATATCCAGCATATACTAATGAAGTCGTATCAAATTTTTGCTTTGACGTTGACCATCCATTGGTGAAAATGATATCACTGAAAGCAACAGCATTTTCAAAACTTGCAGCGGCCACTTTCCAATTCTTTGTATTAAAGGCATTCACACCATCCTTAAAGCTTTTTAAATACACATCAAAAAATGGATCTTGACCATTTTCCTTTGCTATTGGGAAACCTTTTTCCTTATCTAATTTGATATATTCATCAATCGCAGCTTTTAATTGACCGTAAGCATCTGGATTCTTAACCGCATCCTTATTATAACCGCTATAAATTTTAGCTTTCCAATAATAGCCTTCAGCAGTAGTTAACGCAGCTGGTTTTTTAGCAGCCACTTTATCATATTCCGCTTTTGCTGCATCGTACTGGCCGATTAACATATTCGTTTGTACTTTCTTGAAGTCCTGTGCATTTGCCATTTGGAAACCCAACATAAGCGCTAAGACTGTTAAAATCCTTTTCATATTTATCGTTTTTGTTGTAAAATTTATTATTTGTTTTGTTTATGCTATTGGAGTTTCGTCTCCTTCGTTATTTAAAGTGTCATCAATTGAAGCATCGTTTGATTCAGTCGCATCCGTAGTTTCAGGATCAGTCGATTCACCTTCTACTAATTCGGCGTCCTCACCTTGATCACCAATTTTAGATGTTGCTGCGATTTCATCACCCTCGTCTAAGCGAATTAATTTAACCCCCTGTGTTGCTCTACCCGCTTCACGGATTTCATTAATGCTAGTACGAATGGTTACACCTGATTTACAAGTAATAATTAAGTCATCAGACTCTAATACATCCATCAAGCCTACCAAACTTCCCGTTTTTTCCGTTACGTTAATGGTTTTAACACCTTTACCACCACGGTTGGTTATACGGTATTCATCAATTGGAGTACGTTTACCGAATCCTTGTTGACTTACTACTAATATAGTGCGGTCTTTATCCTCTCTGCTCACACAAACCAATCCAACTACTTCATCGGTTTCGTCGTCCACTTCAATACCAGCAACACCAATCGCTCCACGGCCAGTTGGTCTTACTTTCTCTTCAGGGAAACGAATGGCTCTACCCGACTTAATTGCCATCATCACTTCATTATTACCATCCGTTAAACGAGCGGCTAATAATTCATCTCCTTCGTTAATGGTAATAGCATTCACACCAGAAACTCTTGGACGACTAAATTCTTCCAAACAAGTTTTCTTAATGATACCTTTCTTAGTACATAAAATAATGTAGTGATTGTTCACATATTCTTTATCATCCAACTTACGTACTTCGATGATTGCTTTTACTTTATCATCTGGTGGCAATTGAATTAAGTTTTGGATGGCTCTACCCTTACTTGTTTTTTCTCCTTCTGGAATTTCATATACACGCATCCAGAAACATCTTCCTTTTTCAGTAAAGAACAACATGGTATCATGTGTAGAAGCAATAAATAAATGCTCTACATAATCTTCCTCACGTGTCTTAGAACCAATGGCGCCGCGGCCTCCACGCTTTTGTTGACGGTATTCAGATACCGAGGTACGTTTGATATAACCTAAATGAGAAATGGTGATTACCACATCCTCTTCTTCGATTAAATCTTCGATGCGCATTTCATCGGCTAAATATTGTATCTCTGTTTTACGCTCGTCCCCGAATTTTTCTTTTACTTCTAATAACTCGGTTTTGATTAATTCAAAACGTAAATGTTCGCTACCTAATAATTCTTTCAAAGAAGCAATGATCTTCATTAATTGATCAAATTCTTCTTTAATTTTCTCTCGCTCCATGCCCGTTAAACGTTGCAATCTTAATTCCAAAATTGCTTTCGCTTGGATATCTGAAATACCCCATCCGGCTGTGATTAAGGCTTCTTTTGCCGCCTCTGGATTCGCTGAATTTCTAATTAAACGAATTACTTCATCTAAATGATCTAAAGCAATTAAATATCCTTCTAAAATATGTGCACGCTCTTCGGCTTTTCTTAATTCAAATTTCGCACGACGAATCACCACTTCCATTCTAAACTCAATGAACTCAGAAATTAAATCCTTTAAGTTCATGATTTTTGGACGACCTTTTGTTAAGGCTACGTTGTTAATACCATAGCTGGTTTGTAACTCCGTAAACTTGTACAATTGGTTAATGATAACCTGAGCAACTGCGTCTTTCTTTAATTCAATAACAATACGCGTTCCTTCGCGTTTGTTACTTTCATTGTTCACATGTGAAATCCCTTCAATCGTTTTATCAACAACCAATTGACCAATTCGATCCGTTAAATTATCACGATTTACTTGATAAGGAATTTCATGAATCACAATCATTTCACGACCATTCGCCTTGGTTTCAACATTACATTTTCCACGTAAAACCACGCGACCACGTCCTGTCATTAAACCTTGCTTCACTCCTTCCATTCCGTAAATAACACCTCCTGTTGGAAAATCGGGTGCTTTTACATAGTTGATCAATTCTTCAATCGTAATATCACGGTTTTCAATATAGGCAATACAACCATCTACTACTTCGCCCAAATTATGAGGAAGCATATTGGTAGCCATACCCACCGCAATACCTGATGAACCATTCACTAACAATTGAGGAATACGTGTAGGCAATACACTTGGCTCTTCTAAGCTATCATCAAAGTTGAGTTGAAAGTCAACTGTGTCTTTTTCTAAATCATCCAACATGGCTTCAGAAATACGTTGTAAACGTGCTTCCGTATAACGCATAGCAGCTGGCGGGTCACCATCTTGGTTACCAAAATTACCTTGACCGTCTACCAACTTATAACGCATAGTCCACTCTTGCGCCATACGCACCAAAGTATCGTAAATAGCAGAGTCACCGTGCGGGTGAAACTTACCCATCACTTCACCGACAATACGGGCAGATTTTTTATAAGGCTTATTGCTATTGTTTCCCAATTCATGCATCGCAAATAATACACGACGATGTACAGGTTTAAAACCATCTCTCACATCAGGTAAAGCACGTCCAACAATAACCGACATTGAATAGTCAATGTAAGATGTTTTCATTTGCTCTTCGATGTTCACCCTAATGACACGATCATTGTCTTGGGTTTGCTCAGCACCTAAATTTTCATTCAAATTCTCTTCCATAAATTTTACTTTCTTTTCGTCAAATTGTTGTGGCAAAAATTGCCTAAACAGACTAGTAACGAAGATAACTTTAAGCCCTCTTTTTTCCCTGTTTTTACAGCTTATTTTAGCACCCATTTATCCACAGTTTTACCCCTAATTGTGGGTAATAAATCCTAACTTTAAGTAGCAAATAATGAATGAATTATACTGCTTAAATTCTGCCCATGAAAATTCCACAAATTTTAATATTAGGCGCAGGTAAATCTGCCACTGTTTTAATCCAATATTTACAAAAAAAAGCAGTCGAAAATAACTGGTATATCGTACTAGCTGATGGAGATAAAAATTTGTCAGAAAAGAAATGGAATCACGCTAAAAATGGCCATGCGGTTGGGTTTGATATCGAAGACGCAAGCACTCGAAAAAACTTTATTCGGGAAGCAGATGTGGTCGTTTCCATGTTACCCGCTTTTCTACATTTTTTAGTTGCAAAGGATTGTTTACAACAAAACATACCCCTTTTTACAGCTTCCTATGTGGACGAAAATTTGAAAAGTTTGGAAGCCGATTTGAAAGCAAAAAACTTATTGTTTTTATGCGAAATGGGACTCGATCCTGGCATTGATCATATGAGTGCCATGGAGTTAATTCATCGAATACAAAATAAAGGGGGTGTTATAACTAGTTTTAAGTCCCATTGCGGAGGTTTAATTGCTCCAGAAAGCGATGACAATCCTTGGCATTATAAAATCAGCTGGAACCCTCGTAATATCATTTTAGCAGGTAAAGCAGGTGCCATTTACTTGGAAGATGGTGTCACTAAGGGGCTGCCATATGAAAAATTATTTGACAATGCTCCTCCAATTCATGTGTCAGGCATAGGACAACTCTCCTATTATCCAAATCGAAATTCATTAAGCTATATTGACACTTATGCATTACATGGTGTTCATGATTTTGTAAGAACCACGCTCAGACATCCTGCATTTTGTAGTGGTTGGAATGCGATTGTACAACTAAAATTAACCAATGAAAACGAATTACAATTAGCTCCAAATGAGACGGTGAATGGTTGGTTTCAAAAACATTTACTTGACAATAACTTACAAGAACTTTACGCAGCAATGTTGTTAAATGAAAAATTAAGTGAACAATTATTATACATTGGCTTAGAAGGTACAATTCATATACCTCAACAATTAAGAACGAACGCTGCAATTTTACAGTGGCTTTTGGAATTTAAATGGAAGTTAGATTCAGCAGACAAAGACATGGTGGTGATGGTACATGAATTGACTTACACATTAAACCATACTTCCCATCACATTAAAAGTAGTATGGTCATAAAAGGCCAAGATGCGGAACGCACCGCAATGGCTAAAACAGTTGGATTGCCGCTTGCCATGGGCGTTTGCGCTTATTTAAAAGGAGAAATTCAACTTACTGGATTGCATATTCCAACGCTCCCAAGTATTTATACGCCTATCTTAAAATCATTGACTGAGGAAGGAATTCATTTTGATGAAATCGAAAGTTAGCAAGTTTATTTAGTTGGCTCCCATTCATAATCAAGTTGTCGCTTTTCTAAATTCGCGGCAACCACTTTAATCATGATTTTATCGCCCATACTAAATTTGCGACCCGATCTTAACCCAACCAAAGAATAGCTTGTTTCTACCAATCTAAAATCGTCAATTCGAGACAAAGTTGTGATACTCACTAAACCTTCACATTTGTGTTCAACGGTTTCAACCCAGAACCCAAAGCTAGATACACCACTAATCACACCTTCGAAAGTATGACCCAGAAATTGGCTCATAAATTCTACTTGCTTGTATTTATTAGATGCTCTTTCGGCTTCCATCGCTGCTCTTTCACGTTCACTGCAATGCACACATTTTCCCTCCATTGACCCATCGTTCATTGGATTACCTAATAATACCGACTGTACAACTCTATGCACTAATACATCGGGATAACGTCTAATTGGGGAAGTAAAATGACAATAATGTTCAAATCCTAAACCATAGTGACCAATATTGTTGGTAGTATACACTGCTTTGGCCATTGTTCGAATACCCAACTGTTCTAATACATGTTGTTCTGGTTTACCATGTGCCGAAAGCATTAAAGCATTAAAACTATGCGCAATGTTATCAGGACTCGACAAATCAAATGGATAACCATGTGACTTGGCAAAAGCTACAAATGGCGCTAATTTGTCTTCATTTGGTTGATCATGTACACGGTATGGGAAAGGAATGGGTTCTTTTTTAATTTTCACCTGACCCATTTTCTCTGCAATTAATTGATTGGCTTTTAACATTAATTCTTCAATCAACTGATGCGATTCCTTACTTTCTTTTACAGTGATTCCCGTTGGTTTACCTTTTTCATCCAATGTAAAACGTACTTCCTGTGAAGAGAAATTAATGGCACCATGATCAAAACGTGCTTTTCTTAATTTTTGTGTATACTCTAATAACCACAAGATCTCAGCCTCATGATCACCTTGCTTGGTTTCAATTATTTCTTGTACTTGTTCGTACGTAAAACGTCGATCAGAATAAATAATCGTTTTACCATACCAAGTATTTACTACTTTGCCTTGTTCGTTAATTTCAAAAGTAGCGGAGAAAGTTAATTTATCTTCATGAGGTCGAAGCGAACATAATTCATTTGAAATACGCTCCGGCAACATGGGGTAAACTCTATCTGGCAAATAAACCGAAGTGGCTCTTTCATAAGCTTCCTTGTCAATGGCAGTATCTGGTTGAACATAATGACTCACATCGGCAATATGTACGCCTATTTCAATATTTCCATTTTCCAATTTTTGAAAAGAAATGGCATCATCAAAATCCTTGGCATCCACCGGATCAATCGTGAAAGTTAATACTTTACGATAGTCCTTTCTTTTTGCAATTTCTTGTTCTGAGATGGTATCACTTAATGATCTTGCAAAAGCCAATGTTTCCTCACTAAATTCTAAATTAAATCCTGCTTCTGCAACAATCGACTTCATTGCTAAATCATTCTCTTGTTCTGGCGTGAATACACTTACTACTTCACCTTCGGGTTTGCGATTTGCATTTTCCCATTTGGATAATTGTACAATCACTCGATCCTTGTCCTTTGCTCCTTTTAATTTATTCATTGGAACATAAATGTCTGGCATTGGATATAAGGTACTAGGTATAAAGAAAGCCGTCTTTTCCATTACCTGCATCGTACCCGCAAAACTGACTTGTTTACGTTTTAATACTTCTAATACTTTTCCTTCTTTCTTACCTGAACCCTGTCTGATTTTAGTGATTTTAACAGCTACTTCATCGCCTTTTAATGCGGTGTTAAAATCGGTTGGAAAAACAAGAATATCGTTTTCCATATTGGGTACCATTACAAAACCCATTCCAGATTTTGCAATATCTAATACTCCCCTATAAGTAGTAACCAAATTGGTTTGCTTTGTAGTCGTATGTTTCTTAGTAGTCGACTTTTTGGTCGATTTTTGATTCGTTTTTTTTGTTGTGTGCTTTTTAGTTCCCATTTGTGTTTGTATAAAAATGAGCTAAATAATCCGTAACCAATTTATTAAATGCATCCTCGGCATTGAATAAAAAATGAGGCTTAATAGGTAATACATACAAAGGAATATCATGTAATTCTTCGGTGTATTTTACCAATCTTACTGCATCTTTTTCGGTTGTCAAAATTAATTTGCTCTTTGATGTTATTTGATCGAACTTTTCTTTGATTTCATTTAAATCTTCAATCGAAAATATATGATGATCGCTATAACTAATTTGATAATAGGTATGTGTGTTTTCGTGTAAATATTCTTTTAAAGGCAAAGGATTGGCAATACCACATACTAGTAAAACCTCATCTCGCATTGTGAGTACCCATTGTTCACTTGGATTGTAAATATGATACGGTGTCTCATATGCAATACAAGTAAAAAATACACTTTGATGTTGTGCTGGATACAATTTTTCAATAATCTCGTCTCTTTCTTCCTGGCTTAAATTAGCAGGGCATTTTGTAACAACGATAATATCTGCTCTTTTAGCTGATTTTCGTTCATCCCTTAAGTCACCAGTGGGAAAAAAGATATCATCACAGTATAAGTTATTGTAATCGGTTAAAAGAATGTTGAACCCAGCTACAATTTCTCGATGCTGAAATGCATCATCTAAAATAACGGCTTGTAAATTAGGGACGTCCTGAATTAATTGAGGGATGGCTTCAATTCTTCTTTCTCCCACGGCAACGGAAACTTTAGGATATTTAATATGAAACTGCATCGGCTCATCTCCAATTTCTAAAGCAGTGGTATTTTCACCAGCTAAAGCATAACCTTTTGTTTTTCTTTTATAACCTCTACTTAAAGTGGCCACTTTATATTTTTCCGATAACAAGCCTAATAAATGTTCAACCATCGGAGACTTCCCAGTTCCACCTAATGATAAATTCCCAATACAAATCATAGGTACATTAAATTGTACTGATTTAAGATATTGTTTATTGTACATCCAGTTTCTCAACGAAATGATCCAACCATACAATATGGCAAATGGTAAAAGTAAAACCCTAAAAGATTTTAAAAAGATATTGTTAAAATTCATAGCTATTCCAAGGCGTAATGCAATGGGTTAAAGGTACATCAAATTGATGGGTATCCTCCAAATTTGCGATAGGCTCAAAGTAAGAAATGCCAATTCTTTTGCTTGCTTTGGGACAATGTTCAAAATAACGATCATAAAAGCCTTTACCAAATCCTACCCTGTGCCCCACGGAGTCAAAACCCAGCATTGGAACCAAAATAGCATCCATTTGATTTGGGGCCACTTTATTCAAAGGCAAGGGTTCTTGTATTCCCCATTTGTTTTCCGCAAGTGTCTCGGTTTCAGCATAAAAATCCATGGTCGTTTCGTCGGCATTAATGCGCGGGTATGCCATAGTCAAACCAGGAATAATCGCTTTTAAATATTGTGCAAGTAATAAAGTATTGGGTTCATTATGTGCTTCCATGGGCAAAAAACTGCCTACACAAAATGACTCACTCCAGTCCAATCTTTGAAACTGTATTAATAGTAAATCATCTAATTTTAAACAATCAGACGGCGTTAACGCTTTACGTTTAGATAATAATAATTTTCTGGCTGCAGCTTTTTGCATAATACAATTTACTCAAAAAAACTAAATATGGTAGACCCATAATTGCGTTCAAAACTATACCCTTCAAATTTCTTATAGTCATTACGTGGCGTATGCTCTAATATAAAATAACCTTCTGGACTAATTAATTTCCTTTCCACAATAATCCTTGGTAAATCATCTATGGTATTCAGTGCATAGGGTGGCCCTGCAAAAATGACATCATATTGCTGTGTACAAGTATTCAAATATTGAAAAACATCCATGCGCATAATTTGCACATTTTCAATTTTCAAAAAATCAATATTCTTTTTAATAAAGTCCAACATTTGAGGATCTTTTTCAACAATAGTTAAATTTTCGGCACCACGTGAAGCCAATTCATAGCTTATACAACCAGTACCGCCAAACAAATCCAAAGTACGCGCACCTTCAATCTGCACCCTATTTTGCAAAATATTAAATAAACCTTCTTTTGCAATATCAGTAGTAGGCCTTGTGTAAGGCATATTATGAGGTGGATTGATTTTTCTACCCCCAAATTTTCCAGAAATGATTCTCATTAAAAAATAAAATAAGTAGAATAAATAGGTTGTTGATGTGGGCCTTCCATAATTTCAATTGATTTAAAATAACTTCTTAATGTAGACACAAATTCGTGTTGAACACTATTATATCCCCACACTTGTAAACTAATTTCATTTAAATCCAACTTCAATTGAGAACAAGCGTTCAAGATTACATAGCTATTTTGATCATTTCCTCCAATTGGGAAATAATTAATAAGCTGAGTACGTCCTTCTTTTAACAATCGAATACAAAAGTAATTTTCAAATAAATAAACCAATGCATTATTATCCCCTTCGGCGGCTAAAACATATTCAGTATAATGATGCCAAACACCAGTTGGGAATGATCTTGATAAAATCGTACTTAACGCATCTGGCACTGAATACACCAGCACAAAATGATCATCATATGGTGTAGTATATAATTCCTCGTCATTTAAAACACCATGTAATAAATTCAATTCTTGTTGATATAAAAGGGTATCCTCTTTTATTTGTTTTTTTGTCAATACAAACCTTGTACTATTCCAAATGAAAAATATATTTCCGTAGATACCTTGGATCAGTTTAGAATTATTTTGCAAGTAGGCAACTAATTGATGCCATCCGGTATTATCGGCATTATTTACAAAATGTTCAAAGGCAACGAACTCATTTTTTTGCTTATGTTTTACCGAAAACACAATACTCTCCTTGTCCACAATTAAGTATAAATCTTCTACTTTATTGTTAGCCGTACTTTCTAAAGTAGTATAAATGCCAATTTTCTTCTTTGCCATAGGGTAAAATCTTATGCAATGATATAAAAAAAGGGGCAGTTCTTTGCTAAAAGTAATTGTAGATTTGTGAAATATGAGCGAATTGAATACGACCCCATCCCTACAAGTGAATGTTTCGAGTAAGCAAATATTGGCTATATCCCTTCCAATTGCCATGGCCATATTGGTACCACAAGTAAACTTTGTGATTAATAATATCTTTTTAGGCGCATTAAGTAGCAAAGCATTGGCTATTGCAGGTATTACAGGTGTCTATTATTTGATTTTTGGCGTAATGGGACAAGGACTAAACAATGGATTACAAGCACTCATTTCAAGGAGAGCAGGTGAAAATAGAGTGGATGAAATTGGGATTCTTTTTTCTCAGGGCGTGATTATATCATCGTTTCTTTCGGTTATTGGAATTTCATTCACTTATTTTATAGCACCCTCCCTTTTTCATATTGTTTTACACGATGCTCAAATAGCAAATACGGTAATTGAATTTTTAAAAATTAGAATTTGGGGCATCCCCTTTTTGTTTATTTACCAAATGCGCAATGCATTATTGGTGGGTACGAATCAAAGTAAATTTTTAATTATTGGTACTGCTACGGAAGCAATTGTGAATATATTTTTTGATTACAGTTTAATATTTGGACATTTTGGATTTGCCAAAATGGGATTAGTTGGCGCAGCTTATGCGTCTATTATTGCAGAGATAATGGGTTTATTCATTATTTATTTAGTGATTCATTATCAAAAAATTGGAGCCAGATTTGATCTCTTCAAAAAATTTACTTTTAAAGGGGACTACATAAAATTGATATTAGTACAGTCTAGTCCTATAATGGCGCAGTATATGATTAGTATTATAAGTTGGGAATTCTTTTATATTTTAATTGAACATAGAGGAGAACAATCCCTTGCTGTTTCCAATTCGATGCGCAATATATTTGGCTTCTTTGGTAGTTTTACTTGGGCTTTTGCAGCTACTTCCAATACAATGGTTAGCAATATTATTGGACAGAATATGCATGAGAAAGTAATCCCTTTGATTGTTAAAATTATGAAGTGGAGCTTAGGATTCGCGGTAGCTGTATTTGTTTTATTAAATGTATTTGCACGCCCTTTTTTATCAATTTATGGACAAGGAGAAGGATTTATGCAAGAAGGCGTCCCTGTTTTAAGAGTCGTTTCATTTGCATTATTAATTATGTCTATCGCCACTGTATGGTTGAATGCAGTCACTGGCACTGGACAATCAAAAATAAATTTAGCAATTGAATTTGTTGCAATAATTATTTATATCGTCTATAGTTATCTTACAATTGAATATTTCCAACTTCCTATAACCATTGGTTGGATGTGTGAGATTATTTATTGGGTAAGTTTATTAATCCCTTCCTATTTGTATATTAAATCGATGCGTTGGAAAGGAATTAAGATCTAAGATTTATCTTATTTTTTCGACTGAAACTGAGGTATTGCCTACAAAAAAAGGAATCGGTAATTTTTGTTTGGTAATAGTTACTTGTACTTTATTTGCAATTGAATGATCCAATAAAACTTTATCAGCTATCTTTCCTACTAAGGTTTCTAATAAAGGAGTTGGAACCTCCATGATTGCCTTCACATTATTATACACTTGTACATAGTCAATGGTTTGATCCAATTGATCAACAATTGAAACGGCGGGTGTAAAATCAATAATCACATCCACTGTAAAACCATTGCCTATTTTTTTTTCAGCTTCATACAATCCATGAAAACCAAAAAACTCCAAGTTTGTTAAACTGATACGCATGTACTAGTGACCTTTTGCAGTTAAATAACGCTCTGCGTCTAAGGCTGCCATACATCCACTACCAGCAGCAGTTACCGCTTGACGATAATTTTTGTCTTGTACATCACCAGCTGCAAAAACTCCTTCCACATTAGTTTTGGTTGTACCAGGTTGCGTTAATATATAACCTGTTTCATCCATAGTAAGGTAGTCTTTGAATATGTCACTATTTGGTTTGTGTCCAATTGCAACAAAGAATGCACTCACTGGTATTTCTTGTAATTCGTTTGTGATATTATTTTTTACACGTACTGCTTGTACTGTTTTTTCACCTAAAATTTCATCGGTTTCTGTATTAAAATACACTTTAATATTCGGTGTATTTAATACTCTGTCCTGCATTACTTTACTAGCACGCATTTGATCCTTACGTACAATCATGTGCACTTGCGAACACATTTTTGATAAATAATGTGCTTCTTCGGCAGCGGTATCTCCGGCCCCTACAATCGCAACTTCTTTTCCTTTAAAAAAGAATCCATCACATACTGCACAAGCACTTACACCAAATCCATTCAAACGTTCTTCACTTGGAATACCCAACCATTTTGCACTTGCACCCGTTGATATAATTACGGCATCGGCTTCAATTATTTTTTCGTCATCAATCCATACTTTTTTAACGTCCCCGCTAAAATCTACTTTAGTGGCTAATCCATAACGAATATCGGCACCCATGCGTGCAGCTTGCTTCTCAAAGTTCACCATCATATCAGGTCCTTGAATCCCTTCTGGAAAACCTGGATAATTTTCAACTTCTGTTGTGATTGTTAATTGACCACCTGGCTGAATACCTTGGTATAACAATGGTTTCATGTTAGCACGTGCTGCATAAATAGCTGCTGTGTAACCTGCAGGGCCTGAACCTATAATTAAAATACTTACTTTTTCTGTTTCCATGATTTCAAATTTTCTGCTTCAAAATTAGTTAAAAAAAAGCCCCAAAAAATCTTTATGATCGTTGGGGCTTTTAAGATATTGTTATTAAACTAGCCCAAATAAGCTTTTAACGCGTTACTATATCTTGCTTTCTGCAAGCGCTTGATAGCACGTTCTTTAATTTGTCTAATTCTTTCTTTTGTTAAATCGTATTTAATTCCAATTTGCTCAATGGTAACACCATTTTCACCATCTAAACCAAAGTAAGCATTTACAATTTCTGCTTCTCTTGGACTCAATGATTTTAATACACGACGAATTTCTTCTCTCAATGAATCCTTCATCACATCCTCATCGGTATCTGAACCACCTTCTAATAAATCCCCCATCGCCACATCTTCTGCTTCATGCACTGGTGCATCTAATGAAGTATGACGTGTATTAGATTGGAAAATATTATTGATTTCTGTTTCAGACATCTCTAAGATACCTGCTAATTCTTCAGTAGAAGGCTCACGCTCATGCTCTTGTTCAAAAGCCATATACGCTTTGTTGGCCTTATTATAAGTACCAATTTTATTTTGAGGCAAACGTACTAAACGACCTTGCTCAGCCAAAGCTTGCAAAATAGATTGACGAATCCACCATACCGCATAAGAAATGAATTTAAAACCTTTGGTTTCATCAAAACGTTGAGCCGCTTTAATTAAACCAAGATTCCCCTCATTAATCAAATCGCTCAATGATAAACCTTGGTGCTGATATTGTTTAGCAACAGAAACAACGAAACGTAAATTGGCTTGCACCAACTCATCCAGCGCACGTTGGTCGCCCATTTTAATTTGTTGTGCTAATGTTGTTTCCCTTTCAGGATTAATCATCGAAATTTTAGAAATCTCTTGTAAGTACTTTTCAACCGCTTGAGAGTCTCTGTTGGTGATCTGTGTAGCAATTTTAAGCTGCCTCATGCAAAGAATTTATTTAAGTATATAACGTGGAAACCACTCAAATAGTATAGTGATGTCCGTCTGCAAAGGTACTATTTTGAGATGAATTAAGCAAATATTGATTATTAAGCAGTTAATATCATTTTTTAAGGTAAAAAACCTCCATTTTAACCAATTTTTTAAGGTAAATCCCCCCTCCCGATTTATCTTCGCAGCATGATTGACTACCGATCCGATACCGTCACTAGGCCAACGCCTGGTATGCTAGCTTTTATGCAATCCGCTCCGGTTGGAGACGATGTATTTGGGGAGGACCCAAGTATCAATTCCTTAGAAAGAATCACTGCTGCAAAATTTGGAATGGAAGCAGGACTTTTTTGTCCAAGCGGCACCATGACCAATCAATTGGCCATTAAAACACATACGCAAGCAGGTGACGAAGTTATATGTGATGAATTATCACATATATATCAATATGAAGGGGGTGGCATTGCATTCAACGCTGGCTGTTCCGTTAAATTATTGCATGGCGACCGAGGTCGTGTTACCGCCCAACAAATATTAGCAGGCATCAATCCCGAAGATGTCCATAAACCCATCAGTCGTTTGGTGAGTTTGGAAAATACCAGTAATCGTGGAGGTGGAGCTTGTTATAATTTCAGTGATTTTGAAGCCATTAAAAAAGTAGCCAACCAGCATGGTTTGGCATTGCATTTAGATGGGGCAAGAATTTTTAATGCCATCGTACATAAAAATGAAGCTTCCATTGAATATGGAAATATATTTGACTCTATTTCAATTTGTCTAAGTAAAGGATTAGGCGCCCCTGTTGGAAGTGTTCTTGTGGGCTCGAATAGCTTTATAAAAAAAGCAAGACGTTGGAGAAAAGTATTTGGAGGGGGTATGCGCCAAGCTGGATATTTGGCAGCAGCAGGTATTTATGCTTTAGAACATCATGTAGAAAGATTAGCAGACGATCATAAAAACGCAAAACTATTAAGTGAAGCATTGAGTAAGTTGGAATTTGTACAATCCATTTTACCAGTAGAAACAAACATAGTCATTGCTACCATTGGCGGAAAATATACAGCTACTAGTTTTTCAGCTGCATTAAAAGAAAAAGGAATATTAGCGATCGCAATGACCCCTACTCAAGTGCGATTTGTATTTCATTTAGATATCACCGAATCTGATTTAGATCGAACAATTGATATCATAAAATCGTTATAAAAAATAAGCAATCATAAATAATAATAAAGAAGAACAAATGTTAGAAAGAATTAATCCAACTACGACACAGGCCTGGTTTGTTTTAAAGAAACATCATGAAGATGAGATGAGTCGTAAGCACATGAAAGATTTATTTGCAGCAGATGCTAAAAGATTTGAAACCTACTCTATCTCTACTCCAGAAATTTTGTTTGATTATTCAAAAAATATCATCACGGATAAGACCATGCAATTGTTATTGCAGTTGGCAAAAGAATGTTCTTTAAAACAAGCTATTGAAGCTCAATTTGCTGGACATGCAATTAATGAAACAGAGAACAGAGCTGTATTGCATACTGCATTAAGAAATTTTTCAGACGCTCCAGTATTGGTGGATGGCGCAGATGTAATGCCTGAAATTAAACGTGTATTACAACAAATGAAAACTTTTTGCACTGCTATTCATAGTGGCGAGCACAAAGGATATACAGGCAAAAAAATCACCACGATTGTTAATATTGGAATTGGTGGTAGTGATCTTGGTCCAGTAATGGTAACAGAGGCATTGAAACCATATTGGGTAGAAGGTATACAAGTGCATTTTGTTAGCAATGTTGATGGAACTCATATTGCAGAAACTTTAAAGAAAGTGAATGCTGAAGAAACTTTATTCTTGATTGCTTCTAAAACATTCACCACGCAGGAAACTATGACCAACGCGCATACTGCTCGTACTTGGTTTTTACAACATGTAAAAGAAGAAGCACATATTGCTACACATTTTGTGGCATTAAGCACTAATGAAAAAGCTGTAAATGCATTTGGCATCAGCAGCAAAAACATGTTTGAATTTTGGGATTGGGTTGGTGGACGATATTCATTATGGAGTGCAATTGGCTTGTCAATCGCATTAACAATTGGATACGACAATTTTGAACAATTATTAAAAGGTGCACATGAAGCAGATACGCATTATAAAAACACACCGTTCGAAAAAAATATTCCAGTAGTCATGGCATTATTGGGAATTTGGTATACTAATTTCTTTGGTGCGCAAAGCGAAGCCATCCTACCCTATGACCAATACATGCATCGTTTTGCAGCATATTTCCAACAAGGGAATATGGAAAGCAATGGTAAATATGTAGACCGAAAAGGCACTGCAGTGAATTATGCAACTGGTCCAGTAATTTGGGGCGAGCCAGGCACCAATGGCCAACATGCTTTCTACCAATTAATACACCAAGGTACCTTAGTGATTCCTTGTGATTTTATTGCACCCGCAAAAACACATAATCCATTAGGCGATCACCATGATAAATTATTGAGTAATTATTTTGCTCAAACCGAAGCCTTATTAAACGGAAAAACACAGGCCGAAGTAGTTGCTGAATTAACAGCGGCTAATAAATCTCAAAAAGAAATTGAATTCTTAGCACCTTTCAAAGTATTTGCAGGTAATAAACCAACAAACTCTTTTTTAGTTAAGAAAATCACTCCTTCTTCATTAGGTTTTTTAATTGCTGCATACGAGCATAAAATATTTACACAAGGTGTTATTTGGAATATTTTTAGCTATGACCAATGGGGTGTTGAATTAGGAAAACAATTAGCGAATAAAATCTTACCTGAGCTAGGAAATGATGAGCCAATAAGTGGACATGATAGTTCAACCAATGGTTTGATTAACCAATTTAAAATTTGGAAAAAAGCATAATGGATCCTGTCATTACAATAAGACCAATTGAACAAAGGGACAATGCAGCACTAGCCAAAGTGATTCGCACTGCCTTAGAAGAATTTGGCGCCAATAAACCTGGCACTGTATATTTTGATGCTTCCACCGATGCTTTATATGAAGTATTCAGAACTCTAGGGGCCTATTATTTTGTAGCAACCATCAATGATGAATTGGTTGGCGGGTGTGGCATCTTCCCTACCGAAAATCTTCCTACCGGTACATGCGAATTAGTGAAACTATATTTAAATGCATCAGCAAGAGGTACAGGTTTAGGAAAAAAATTATTAGAAAAATCCATGCAATGGGCAAAAGAAAATGGCTATACTCAGGTTTACCTTGAATCCATGCCAGAACTTTCTAAAGCAGTTTCTATTTATGAAAATGTAGGTTTTACAAGAATCAACCAACCCTTAGGAAATAGTGGGCATTGCGGATGCGATATTTGGATGACAAAACAATTATAAAATATACAAAAAAGCCCGATCAAAACTAATCGGGCTTTTTTTATGTGCATTTAATAATTACCATTTATCCACTTCTTCATTACTTAAATTGTCTCCCTGACTCGCATGCGTATCACGCGCTTCTAATGGTTTCTTTTCAGTAATAGTAGAAGGATCTATCTCTTGTTCTGGTTCAGCAATTGGAGCAGCTACAGGTGCTGCTGCATGTGGTGCTTGAGCAACAGGCGCAGCATCTATATTATTTTCAGCAACTCTAGGCGCATTATAATTTCCTTCACCTTCAAACTCTGAATCACCATCATGGTTAAATGCATCAAAATCAAAGTCAGGCATTAATTCTGTTTTTACATAATCAACTGCTTCGGTGATGGCTTTTAAAAACTTATTAAAATCTTCTTTGTACAAGAAAATTTTATGGCGGTCATAACCATTGTTATCAAAACGCTTTCTACTTTCGGTAATTGTTAAAAAGTAATCATTCGCACGTGTAGCTCTTACATCAAAGAAATAAGTTCTTCTTTTCCCTGCGCGAATCCTTGTACTATAAACGCTCTCCATCTTTTTGTCGTTCTGCTCGTAGTTCCCGTTGTCCATATTTTTTCAATTATATCTCTAAAATATAGAAATTGATTGAATAATAGAAATTTTGAAAATATTTATTTTAGGGCTCCTGATGGGTTTGCTGCGCATGGTATAATTCAGCATAGAGGCCATTTTTTACTAACAAACTTTCGTGTGTGCCCATTTCTGCTATTTTTCCATCCTCGATATAAATGATTAAGTCAAAATGAAAACTATAAAAAATACGGTGTGTAATAAATAAGGCAGTCTTGTCTTTAATATATGCTGAAAGATTGCTTAAAATGGTTTGTTCTGTTTTAGCATCTACTGCACTTAAACAATCATCAAAAACATATATCGCAGGCTTCTTAATAATGGATCTGGAAATGGCTACTCTTTGTTTTTGTCCGCCACTTAAAGTAGTACCTCTTTCTCCAATTAAGGTTTCAAACTGATTCGTTAGATTTTGGATCTCATTGTATACGTTTGCCGTTTTCGTGGCTTCGATCATGTCGTTATTCCCATCCAATGTTTCAATGCCA
Organism: Bacteroidota bacterium; assembly: GCA_947454025.1. Taxonomy (GTDB): domain Bacteria; phylum Bacteroidota; class Bacteroidia; order Chitinophagales; family Chitinophagaceae; genus Sediminibacterium. The sequence goes on from CANGIZ010000012.1 coordinate 40,205, forward strand.
AATTGAATATTATTTTGAACCGTATCACTGAATAAAAAAACATCTTGTTGCACATAGCCAATAGACTTTCGCAAATCATTTACTGAAACATTTTTAACATCTATTCCATCAATCTTCACTGTTCCTTTATTTGGATCGTACATGCGCGTAATTAATTGCGCAATAGATGATTTTCCTGAACCTGTCTTACCCAATATCAAAACTTTTTGCCCAGCTTTAATATGTAAATCAAAATTGGACAAGGCTTTAATACCAGAATGCGGATAGATGAAATCCACATGTTCAAAATCAATATTCCCACTCACTTCTTTAAAAGAAACTGGATTTTTTGTTTGGATTGACGGTTGAATTGATAAAAATTCATTTAATCTTTTTTGAGAAGCTGCAGCTCTTTGAATCATGCTAGCAGTCCATCCTATCGCACTCACTGGGAAAGTAAGCATGTTAATATAAAACACAAACTCTATGATCGTTCCTACTTTACTAGGATCATGATATGCTTGTATACCACCTAAAAAAATAGTTAACAAAGTACTCAAACCAATCATTAAAGACATTGTAGGAGTATAGAACGCCTCAACTCTTGCTAAACTCACTGCATTCTTACGATACAGCTCACTATTACGTTTGAAAAAACCCAGCATGGCAGATTCTTGTACAAATGACTTAATAACTCTAATGCCTGAATAAGACTCTTGTGCATTGGTTGTTAAATCTGAAAGTTGACCTTGAATTTCTTCGCTCTTTTTGTTAATGATACTATTAACTATATAAATGGTAATTGCTAAAATTGGTAAGGGAGCAAGTACATACAAACTAAGCATTACGTCCTTGCTAAACATATTAAATAAACAAAACCCAATAACTGAAATAAGATTTATCAAATACATCAAGGAAGGCCCAGTATACATTCTTACTCTACTTACATCCTCCGACATCCTATTCATTAAATCTCCAGTACTATGTGTTTTGTAAAACTCTGTGTCTAGTTTTTGATAATGCGCATACACCTGATTTTTTTGATCAAATTCAATATGTCGGCTCATAACAATAATTGTTTGACGCATAAAAAACATAAATACACTTCTTATGATTGCCAAACCCAAAATGGTAATGCTGCAAAAAGTAATGAGGTTCGTAAAACTAAACTGATTACGATCACTGATTTGTGCTATAAAAGATACGATAATATCGGAATGAGTAGTCGACATAGGTTTACCTCCAGGCAACTTAGATTGTACCAAACTAACCACATAGCCTGTGATTTGTGGGGACAAAACAGCTAAGTAATTGGTCGCAATTACTAATAATATTCCAGTAAAAAACCTGAATCGATACTTCCAAAAAAAGGGGTTCAGGGCCGCTAATTCTTTCAAAGGGTGGATTTTTGTAAAGATACATGGTAGTCAATTAATTAGCATCATTGTTTAATGGAATAAAAAGGCAATATTTTTTGCATATTTCGGTTTCGTATCCTACATTTGCCGCGGAGAGATGGCAGAGCGGTCGAATGCGGCGGTCTTGAAAACCGTTGACTGTTACAGGTCCGGGGGTTCGAATCCCTCTCTCTC
>CANGIZ010000013.1 GCA_947454025.1 Bacteroidota bacterium
CACGCTTGTATTCTTTTCAATTGCACTCCACTATTCTACTTAGCAACTTTACTTTACCTTTTCCTTCCTTTGTAAAGTGGTAGTGTTTACAAAAAATTATAATGCACAGCTGCGCTATCACCAATGGCATGCTATCTGCATTTAAAAAAGTTGCTATAAGTGAACAAAGATTTAATTATAAATAGTTCCGCTGATGGGGTTGAAATAGCCTTATTAGAGGACAAGAAATTAGTGGAAATCCATAACGAAAAAATGGATGCGCGTTGGGCTGTGGGTGATTTATACCTAGGCAAAGTGAGAAAGATTATCCCAGGATTAAATGCTGCATTTGTGGATGTTGGATTTGAGAAAGACGCATTTTTACACTACACAGATTTAAGCCCATATATTAAGTCAATTATTAAATACACCCACGAGGCGATTAATAACAATGACAACAGTTTTGATTTTTCAAAATTTCAAACTGCTCCTGAAATTGTAAAGACAGGAAAAATTAGTGAAGTATTAAATGGCAAGCCCAATATATTAGTACAAATTTTAAAGGAGCCCATTGCTGCAAAAGGTCCAAGATTAAGTTGTGAACTTTCTTTAGCAGGTCGCTTTATAGTACTTACTCCATTCAATGAAATTGTAGCAGTATCTAAAAAAATTCATAGCGGCGAGGAACGTAAACGCCTTCAAAAAATGATGGAGTCCATCAGACCCAAAAATTTTGGAGTAATTGTGCGAACTGCAGCAGAAGGTAAATCAACTGCCGAATTACATGAGGATTTATTAACCTTAGTAGAAAACTGGAATAATATTCAATCTAATTTAAAAGGGGCAGTTCCTCCTACGCGCATTATGAGCGAAGAGAGTAAAACAACTAGCATCCTTAGAGACTTATTAAATGAAGACTTCAATAAGATTGTAGTTAACGACAAAAAAATATTTGACATAACGCTAAGCTACTTGCAAAGAATTGCACCAGCTAAAGCAAATATCTTAAGCCTACATACAGGTGATCAGGAAATTTTTGATCAATACGGGATCACTAAACAAGTTAAATCTTCCTTCGGAAAAACGGTTAACTTAAATAGCGGTGCTTATTTGATTATTGAACACACCGAAGCATTACACGTTATTGATGTAAATAGCGGATTTAAAAGCGTAAGCAATAACCAGGAAGAAAACGCGTTACAAACAAATTTAGAAGCTGCCGAAGAAATTGCACGTCAATTAAGATTAAGAGATATTGGTGGCATTATTGTGATTGACTTTATTGATATGAAGTTGCCAGACAATAAGCGCAAAGTACAAGAAGCTTTGGATGAGTTTATGAAAACCGACCGTGCAAGACATTCTGTATTGCCTATTTCTAAATTCGGATTATTACAAGCAACGCGTCAAAGAATTAGACCCGAAGTAAATATTAATACTTCTGAGGATTGCCCTGCATGTAATGGTACCGGCAAAATTACTTCTACTTTATTGTTAGAGGATGAGATGGAAAAGAAATTGGCATACTTGGCAACCCATGGACATAAGGCTTTACAAATTTTAGTGCACCCTATCATTCACTCTCATTTAACCAAAGGTATTTTTAGTAGTATCTTAAAAAAATGGAAGCGCAAGTATAAGATTAAGCTAAAATCAATTCCTGAAAACAATAGTCATTTGGTGGAATATAAATTCCTAGATGACCAACAGGAAGAAATTAAGCTATAAAACAATTTCGGTTTTTACTTCTCAAATGATGCAAATAGCATTTATCTTTAAGATATGAGCAAATCCAAATCGGCCTTTTTTTGTAATAACTGTGGATATGAATCTGCTAAATGGGCAGGTAAATGTCCTGCTTGTAATGAATGGAATACATTCACCGAAGAACTAGTAGAAAAAGGAGAAAAGAAAGATTCCGGATGGGAAGATTATGCAACACAACAAAAAGGCACACAGGTAATTGCAATTAATGAAGTAAACAGTCAATCGGAAAAAAGAATAAGCAGTGCCGATGCCGAATTAAACAGAGTATTAGGTGGTGGTATTGTTTTAGGATCCATTGTATTAGTGGCAGGAGAACCTGGAATAGGCAAGAGTACTTTATTCTTACAACAGGGTTTGATGATGCTAGATCAAACTGTATTATACATTAGTGGCGAAGAGAGTATTCAGCAAATAAAAATGCGCGCAGATCGTTTGAATTTACAAAACGAAAACTTTTACTTACTTACCGAAACGCGCACTACAGATATTTTTAAGGCCATTAAGAAATTAAAACCAACTGTGGTAATTGTGGATTCTATTCAAACTTTGGAATCCAATTTAATTGAAGCAGCTGCAGGCAGTGTTTCTCAAATCAAACAAACAGCTGCAGAATTTCAACGATTTGCCAAAGAAACCGGCACGCCTGTTTTTTTAATCGGACATATTACAAAAGAAGGAACTATTGCAGGTCCAAAAATTTTAGAGCATATGGTGGATACGGTGCTTCAATTTGAAGGCGACCGTCACTATGCTTATAGAATGTTACGCACTTTAAAAAATCGTTTTGGAAGTACAAGTGAATTAGGAATTTATGAAATGACTGGCGAAGGAATGAAAGTAGTGAATAATCCTTCGGCCTTTTTAATTGCACAACGTAACGAATCCTTAAGCGGCAGCACCATCGCTGCATCGATGGAAGGAATGCGCCCCTTACTAATAGAAGTGCAAGCCTTGGTTACTCAAAGTGTTTATGGAACACCTCAGCGAACAGTAACAGGCTTTGACTTAAGAAGGCTACAATTACTATTAGCCGTATTAGAAAAACGTGGCGGATTTGCATTTGGGATGAAAGACGTTTTTGTAAATATTGCTGGAGGTTTAAAAATTGAAGATCCTTCCTTAGACTTAGCTATTATATTATCTCTCTTATCTTCCTATGAGGACATCCCATTACCACAAGGCATTTGTTTTGCAGGTGAAGTGGGATTGAATGGAGAAATTCGTGCTGTGAATAGAATTCAACAACGCATTGCTGAAGCAGAAAAATTAGGATTTGAAAAAATTTATATCTCTGCATTCAATAGCAAGGGCATTGAACCTAAAAAACACAGCATTCAAATTATTCCTGTCGAAAGAGTAGACGAAGCTTACCGCCTATTCTTTTAATCATGCCTAATTGGATCCAATCTGTCCAATCTTATTTTCATGCATTTTTGCATCTTTTTTATCCGCATATTTGTTTGCAATGTGGAACTGATGTGCTTGCACAACATCAAGTACTATGTTCCAGTTGTGTAGCACAACTCCCCTATACGAATTTTGGAAACATGCAAAACAATCCGATTGAGAAAATATTTTGGGGAAGGGCCCCTGTAGAATATGCTTGTTCAAATTTATTTTTTACAAAAGAGAGTATTGTTCAAAAATTAATTATTGAATTAAAATACCATCAAAATAAAAAAGCTGGATACTTATTGGGGAGTTTAATTGCATTGGAATTAAAAACCAATCCTAAATTTCAAACCATCGATTATTTAATCCCCATCCCTATTCGAAAGAGCAAACTAAGAAAAAGAGGTTTTAACCAAAGTTTAATCATTTGCGAAGGCATCCTCTCTAATGGCATTCAAGCAAACCTATTTACAGGATTATTGAAAACAAAAAACACCCTTACTCAAACCCGCAAGGACCGTTTACAGAGAAGTGCTCAAGCCAACACATTATTTTATTTAACGAATTTCAAACAACTCAATAACAAGCATTTACTCGTCGTTGACGATGTAATTACCACTGGGGCCACTTTGGAAGCTGCCTGCCTAAGTTTACGCGTTGCACAACCCGCTTCTGTTAAGGTAGTAACTGCCGCTTATACATTACGCTAAACCTTTTTAAATAATTCTTGTTATATTCAATTATAAATTCAACATTATGAAAATCTTAGCTACCCTTTTAATAGTTGCAGCATCCCTAATTGGTAACGCTCAAAGTATACATTCTTTTAAAGTAAAAAGTATTGATGGCAAGCAAATAGATTTTGCTTCATTTAAAGGAAAGAAAATATTAGTAGTGAATACTGCTAGCAAATGCGGATACACTCCTCAATACGAGGCATTAGAAAAAGTATATGAACAATACAAGGATAAGTTAGTTATCATCGGATTCCCATGTAACCAATTTGGAGGACAAGAGCCAGGCACCAATGAAGAAATTGTAAGCTTTTGTAAAAAGAATTATGGCGTGACCTTTCCTTTAGCGGATAAAATTGATGTGAAAGGAGATAAAATTGCACCTATTTATCAGTGGTTAACACAAAAAACAAAAAATGGTGTGGTAGACGCTACGATTACATGGAATTTCAATAAGTTTTTATTGGATGAAAACGGTAAAATGATTGCCTATTTCCCAAGCAATGTCACACCAGACAGTCCAGAAATTTTGTCTCGCCTGAAATAAGCGACTTTCATCAAAAGATGCATATACTTTTCTACACATCAAAAACCACACCGCGGTTTTTTCTTATCTTCGCTGCATGTTATTGAGCGAAGTAATTGGCCAAGAAAAATTAAAGCAGCAGCTTGTCGATATGGTGCAACACCAACGACTTAGTCATGCTATACTTTTTGTTGGTCCAGAAGGCGCAGGCGCTTTGCCGCTTGCAGTTGCCTTTGCCCAGTACATAGTAAGCATTCCCAATAGCAATGTGGACGCTGCAGGTGGCGATATGTTTGGCGCACCCGAACCAACAGTTCCAAAACTGTATAGCCCCGATGAAATTGCAGCTTTACCAGCATACCATCGTGCGAGTCAATTAATGCACCCCGATTTACACTTCTCTTTTCCGAGCATCACCGAAAAACCAGGCAGTAAAAATTTGAGTGCCAATTTTATCGAAGAATGGAGAGCGTTTATCAATGGCTATCCTTATGGAAACGTGTTTGACTGGTTACAATCCATAAAGGCTGAAAATAAGCAAGGAAATATTAGTGCCGATGAATGTGCGGAGATTATCAAAAAATTATCTTTCAAAAGCTTTGAGAGCGCTTATAAGGTATTAGTTATGTGGATGCCTGAATATTTAGGCAAGGAAGGAAACAAATTATTAAAATTGATTGAAGAACCTCCTGATAATACTATTTTCTTATTAGTCGCAGGGTCGGAGGAACAGATTTTACCGACTATCCTAAGTCGATGCCAATTTATTAAAGTGCCTAGGTTAACCACTCAGGAGATTGAAACTGCCTTGGTACTGAAAGGGCATATCGATCCTGAAAAAGCAGCTCAAATAGCCGCAATTTCGGATGGTAACTACCGCGAAGCACTACATTTACTTCAGCATAGCGACGCTGACTTTTTAACCCAAATCAGGGAATGGTTAAACGCTATTCTTAAAGGAGGGCCTTTAGCCCAAATGAAATGGGTGGAAGAGACTAGCAAAATGGGAAGAGAGCCTCAAAAACAATTTTTAAAGTATTTTAACCACTTATTAGAGCAAAGCATTCGTTTAAAGGTATTAGGCAATGAACTGCCTTTAGACCCTGCTTTAAAGGATTTTGCCTTAAGAATCAATAAGATAGCAGGTGTGGGTCAGTTGGAGGCGATTGTGCAGGAATTGGATAAAGCAGTATACCATATTGAGCGCAATGCCAACCCAAAAATGCTATTTATGGCATTGGGAGTCAAGTTCTACCATATCATTCAGAACAAAACCTTAATTTTGGCAGAAGCCTAGGCCTGGAGAAAAGTGAAACGGGGTGCTTAGGCAGGTATTTTTTATTCATTAACAGTTAGAACTAGCTATATATGGGATGTGGATCATGTGGAACTGGCAAACCGGGCGGTTGCAAAAGTAACGGCGGTTGCAGTTCGGGTGCTTGCAACAGATTAAATGTACACGATTGGTTACGCGACTTGCCTATCGATGATATTGACAGCCAATGTAAGGTTGTAGAAGTAAGCTTTAAACAAGGTAGCCGTAAAGATTTTTTCCTAAACACCACTTTGCAACAATTTGAAAAAGGTGATTATGTCACCGTGGAGGGTGTGAATGGTTTTGATGTAGGCGAAGTTTCCTTGACTGGTGAACTCGTACGTTTACAATTAAAGAAAAGGGGGATGGACGAATTTAATCCCGACATGAAAAAAATTCTTAGACCAAGTGCTGACCGAGATATTGAAACTTTTAAAATTAGTAAAAGTAGAGAAGCTGATATTTTAGCAAGAAGCCGTACACATGCATCAAATCTTAAATTAGCAATGAAGTTAAGTGAGATTGAAATGCAAGCAGATGGCAAAAAAGCGACTTTCTTTTATACTGCTGATGACCGTATTGACTTTAGAGAGTTGATCCGCATTTTTGCAGGAGAGTTTAAGGTGAAAGTAGAAATGCGCCAAATTGGAATTCGCCAAGAAGCAGCTAAATTAGGTGGCATTGGAAGTTGTGGCCGCGAATTATGTTGTAGCACCTGGTTGCACGACTTTAAAAGTGTAAACACCACTGCTGCACGTTATCAAAATTTATCTATCAATCAAACAAAATTAAGCGGACAATGTGGACGTTTAAAATGTTGTTTGAATTTTGAACTAGACACTTATTTGGATGCTTTACAAGGATTTCCTGATTATGCCGATACCTTACAAACTGCAATGGGCCAGGCTTTCTTAATTAAAAAAGATATTTTCAAAAACTTAATGTGGTATACTTTGCCAAATAACACAAAGCATTACCCATTAACGATTGATAGAGTTGTTGAGATCAAAAAATTAAATCAACAAGGTGTAATTGTTGATGAACTACAAGCGGTAGAAGTTACAAGTGGAAAACCAAAAGAAGTGGAACCTTCCTTTGTTGATGTAGTAGGTCAAATTAGTTTAAAGAGTTTAGAGAAAAACGATCGCCGCCGCAGAGACCAACAAAGAGGTCCTGGAAATGGCAACTATAATAATGGTCCAAGAAACAACAATGGACCAAGACCCAACAATGGCCCAAACAATGGTCCAAGCAATCGTCCTCCTCAAAATCAGAGAAACAATAATGGTCCAAGACCTAATAATGGACCCAATAACGGACCACGCAATAACAATGGCCCTAGGAATAACAACGGACCTAGACCTAATAACGGACCTAGCAATAATCGCCCTCCACAGGGTGATAATAATGGTCCATCTCAATCTTAAAATGAATCGTAGTTATATAAAAAAGGCCTTCAATGCGAAGGCCTTTTTTATGTTTAGTGAAATAACTTTTCTAATTCCTGGTTCGTGAAATCCATTAAGGTTTTTACATAATGGGGTGAGAAATTAAATGCTAGTCCAGCTGTCTTATACAATTCAGGTAATGTTTTTGTACCTCCTAACGCCAATGCATTCATGTAGTTTTCCAAGGCCTGCGTAGGATTTTGTTGGTACTGCATCCACATGCCAATGGCACCTAATTGTGCAATGCCATATTCGATATAATAAAAGGGCACTTCAAATAAATGCAATTGTCTTTGCCAACCTATCGCACGATACATGTCTAAACCAGTATAGTCAATGCTATTGGTAGAAAACTCTTTTAGTATTGCAGTCCAGTTATTGGTTCTTTCTTCAATGGTGTGATTTGGATTTTCATATACCCAATGTTGAAATTTATCAATGATCGCGATCCATGGAAAAATGGTTATGGTGCGCTCCAATTGATGTTCTTTTGCTCTATTTAAATCGGCTTCATTGTCAAAGAAAGACTGCCAATGATTCATCGTAAATAATTCCATAGACATACTTGCTACTTCGGCAATTTCCATTGGATATTCTTTAAATGCACTTAATGCAAGCGGGTGTGATAAAAAGGAGTGAATAGCATGTCCTCCTTCGTGTACCATCGTTGTCACATCACTCATTTGTCCTGCAGCATTCATAAAAATAAAGGGAGCACCTGATTCCGCCAATGGACAATTGTATCCTCCTGGTGCTTTTCCTTTTCTACTTTCTAAATCAAAATGTTTAAGCTCTTTCATTTTACGCAAGCAGTCTGCAAAAAACGGATTTAATTTTTCAAAACACGCCACCGTTTTTTCATATAAATCTTTACCATCGGTGAATGGTCGCAAAGGCTTGGTACCAGCAGGTTCCGCTTCGGTATCCCATGGTTTTAAAATATCCAATCCTAATTTTTGTTTCTTACGTGCATAAATTTTATCAATTAAAGGCAGCACATGTAATTTCACTGCTTCGTGAAATTGAAAACAATCTTCTTTGGTATAATCAAAACGTCCGAGCTCAGCAAATTTGTAATCACGATAATTTTCAAATCCTGCATTAACTGCAACCTGATGTCTTTTTTGAATTAAGGTTGTGTATAATTCGTGCATCGCATCCTTGTCTTGTAAACGACGTTCCTGAATTTTGCGATAGGCTTCTTCTCTCACTGCCCTATCTTCATTTTCTAAAAACTGAGATGCTTGTTGTAATGTATATTCTTGCCCATTCATTTCAATGGTCATCTTCCCAGCAATCGTTCCATATTGTTGCTGTAAAACACTCAACTCCGCTTGTAATGGAATATTCTCGGTTCTAAATAATTCAATGCTCTTTTTTACAGAACGTAAATAAGTAAAATATTCCGCCTTGTCTAATTCAGCAGTAAAAGGAGAAGCGATTAATTTTTTATTCAATGCATCGGCATAGGGTTGCATTTTTGGTTGGATTTCCATGCAGAAATAAGTAAATGCATCCTCTAGTGTTTTATCGGTGGTATCACAAGTCATTTTGATCTGTCTCCAACAAGCATCCTCACTTATAAATGCCTCTAATTCACTCAAGTCCTTTAACCACTTTTCTAATTCGGTATTATTGTTTAAAGGGCGATCGGAAAGCTCTTTAAAAAAGGGCTCTAAACCAGCCCAATCTGTTAATATAAAGTCAGTTGGTAGGTATTGATGAGGTGTTTTTTTAATGTCTGCTGTTCTTAGCATAAGTTGAGATTTTAAGTGGCAAATTTACTACTTTTACACACTTTTAAAAGATTTAATAGTGGCCAACAGCATTCATTTATTACCCGATCATATTGCCAATCAAATTGCAGCCGGTGAGGTTATTCAAAGACCCGCTAGTGCCGTGAAGGAATTATTGGAAAATGCGGTTGATGCAGGTGCCACTGAAATTAAATTAATCATAAACGATGCTGGCAAGGCCCTAATTCAAGTTATTGATAACGGAAAGGGCATGAACCCCATTGATGCCCAAAACGCATTTGCGCGCCATGCTACAAGTAAAATAAGTTCTATTGAAGATTTGTTTCAAATAAGAACTATGGGTTTTAGAGGTGAAGCACTTGCTTCCATTGCCGCTGTTGCACAAGTAAGTTTAAAGACCCGACAAGCAGATGATGAATTAGGGACAAGTGTGGTCATTGAAAATAGTCAGGTTTCAGAAACCAGTCCGGTGGCTTGTCCGGTTGGCACCAATATTAGCATGAAAAATTTATTTTTCAATGTGCCAGCAAGACGTAATTTTTTAAAGAGTAATTCGGCAGAACTTAAACATATCATTGAAGAATTCACTAGAGTTGCATTGGCATTCCCTGAAATTTATTTTAGCCTCACAAATAATGGACAGGATGTTTTTCATTGGGAAGCAGGAAGCTTTAAACAAAGAGCCATTCATGTTCTTGGCAATGGCTATCAATCAAAATTAGTGGCAGTTGGTGAAAAGACCGACTATTTAACTATTTCAGGATTCGTAGGAAAGCCAGAAACTGCTAAAAAAACAAGAAGCGATCAGTATTTTTTTGTCAATCGAAGATTTATTAAAAGTGCTTATTTACATCATGCCATTGCAAATGCATTTGATGGACTCATTCCAAAAGAAAGTTTTCCTAGTTATATTTTATACATCGATGTAGATCCTTCGCAAGTGGATATTAATGTGCATCCTACTAAACAGGAAATTAAATTCGAGGACGACAAAATCATTTATGCCTTTGTGCAAGCCGCGGTTAAGCATGCATTGGCTCAGTTTAGCATTGCACCATCTTTAGATTTTTCATTAGATGCCGACATTCAACAATTGGATGCGATACAAAACCAGGTAACCGACGAACAAAGAAATAGTACTACAAGTAGTTCTCTATATGCAGGATTCACGCAAAAAAATCAGGCTCATTTCATTCCAAGAGTAAGTGAATCAGAAAGACAAGAATGGAAAAGTTTTTTTAGCGACCTACCGACTGCCGACACTACACAAGAACAAACAGAGAATGACTCTTTTATTGTAAAGTCTTCCTCCATGGGCTTATACAAAGCAAGTGAAGGAATTTCAGTGAACGAAGAAGCAACGCTTTTACAAATCAATAACACCTATATTCTTGCGCCGGCACATACTGGATTTATTTTAATTCATCAACAACTAGCGCACGAAAGAGTATTGTACGAAAAATACCATAAGGCAAGTGTACAGCCTCATGCAACACAAAAAAGTCTATTCCCAGTAGTATTAGAATTGAGTGTTGCGGATGCAATTTTATTAGAAGAGATTATTGAAGACCTAGCTATTATTGGTTATGAAATTGAACCCTTTGGTCAAAATAGTTTTATCATTCAAGGTATTCCTGCCGACGTTATTTCGGGAAATGAAAAAAATGCAATTGAACTGTTATTAGAACAATTCAAACATTTTAGTGGAGATATTAAGTTTAGCAAACGCGAAAAGTTAATACGATGCATGGCACGTCAGTCTGCGATTAAAGCAGGGCAATCATTAGGGCAAAAGGAAATGCATACATTGATTGAATCCTTATTGGCTTGTGATACGCCAAATACAACCGCTACAGGTGCTCCTACCTATATAGATTTTAAAGAAGCTTACCTAGACGGATTATTTACAAAATAATTTAGGTCGATACAATTACCGACTAAAAAATTGCCGCCTTATAGTTAATACTTACTCATTATGGAAGTTAAGTACTGTTCAACTGCATGTCGCACAGGATAAGTAGTTAGACTCACATGATTGGCAACCAATACCGAAAACAACAATCTAGTTCCTTTATTGGTAATGATGTAGCCACTTAATGCAATCTGATTACCTAGGGTTCCCGTTTTTGCATACAAAACTCCAGGAATGTTTTTATAGTAAGAAGACAATGATCCCTTGCCTCCTTGCGCAAATACCCTCTTGATTCTTTCCATGGAAAATTCAGCTTCCATTTTTTTTAGAAGCTCAATATAATTTTCAGGGGTTGTTAAATTAAATCTACTCAAGCCACTTCCATCCGCCCATTCAGGTGTTTGTGGGAAACTGGAAAAATCGGTTTTTAAAATCGTGTCAATGATGGCTGCATCATCCATTGTGCCTAATAATTGCTGACTCGTCATCAATAAAACTTGCTCTGCAAAAAAGTTATCACTTCGGTTCATCATGATCTTCAACAAGCTATCGGTAGGCACAGTTTTAATAATGCTTGTGTTTGTTTGATTCCATCCTTTTTGAATTGTGATTGGAAAATGCGGATGCAAACTATCTTCAATTAGTGATTTTGCCAAACCATAATCATTGTCGGTAATGAACGGCACTTGTTGAACTGGATCCTTGATAGCATCTGGTTTTGCAAAAAAATGATTACTTAACTTTTCACGAAACCATACAGTGTATTTTGTTGGAAGACTTTGGTTTTTTGTAAAATAAGTAGGTGCAAGCTGTACCCCATTATTTGTTTTACTTACAGTGAGTACATTACCGTAAATATTGAATCGGTTACGCTCTGGTTGGTAATCCTCCGAATAATCGTCCCAAGCCCAGCCTCTTCCATACATTGCAAAATGGTCGGCCTTACTCGGTAAACATAAAACAACTTGCTTTTGTGTATTTTTAATTAAATCAGCAATGGGTTGATATTTAAAGTCAGGATGTAAAAAACTAGGGTCACCCAGTGGCATTAAAAATATTGAATCTTTATTCTCTGCAAATTGCCAACCAGGAATAGAATCTTTCAGATACTTCATTCCTAAATAACAAGACTGAATTTTGGTATTACTTGCAGGTGTATAATACTTATCACTTTCGTGACGATCTATCCATTGTTGGGTAGTTTCGTTGTAAACGGCAATGCCTACATGAGCCCCTTTTAAGGGAGCTGCAGTTAACAAAGTTTTTTGTGCTTTTTGCACACTACATGCCGATAAAACTAATAATAAGGAGATGCCAATGAATTGCAAAGGCGAGCTTACTCTCTTTCTAATGCTCTTAACCATCTTTCGGGAATTTCGTTATTGGAAGCTACTAAATAATCTTTATAACTACAAGGACACCATTCTTCATTATGTAATTGCATCCACCAACGACCTGTACTCTTGCTCTGTAAAAACTTAGTGTCAATATCTGAAAAAGCAATGTGAAATTCTTTAAATCTGTCGGTATCTGATAAAGGCGCTTCCTTTTTCCCTTTCTGAACCCCGTCTATTATATACCAAATCATTTGTGCCATTTGAATAGCGGTAAGTCCCTTGTGGTCATTTTCGGCCTGATAACCAAAAAGCCCGATGGTACTGGTTTTCCAACTCATTCCTGCATATTGCATAAGCACACAAGCTTCCTCGCCGTTAAAGCCATTGGGTGTAACTAAATTTGCTGGTGCATGTGCATTTTGAATAGCACTAATATCAAAACTCATCATGTGACTGTCTCTTATTACAGGTTCCATTTCCTCAATATTCTCTCTCACTTTTCCCAGTCTAAAACAATCAAATCTTAATTTATCGATGGTCTCTAACATATGCGGATGCATAAAATAACTTTGAAATCCTATATGCGCATAATGATTCAAATGATTAGGTAAGCCTGTAAATAATTCTTCTAAAAAATGATCCGAAGGCAACCTCGCTTCTAAATCCAGGTCAATTTTAGCATCTGCCACTACCGCATTTACCAAAGTTGGAATGGAGGTATAAGCATGATACTGAGGCAGGGTTAAATCGTGAGACCCTCCAATTACGACCACTTTTTTATTTTGTAAAATTAATTCTGAAATAACAGTCCTTAATGCAGCATAACTATCTGCAATGGTTTGTCCCAATTTAACATTACCAATATCGGCAATGTTTACTTGCACATGCCAATAATATAGGGAATACAATGCTGCTCTAACGGCATCAGCAGCCTCATGGCCATTTAAAGCCACTCCGGCACCTCTACATTCACCCGCCCCAATGATTACAATGTCGGCATCTGTAATATCTGGCATTTGGCCCTCATTCACCTTAATATGCTTACCTAGCTGTGTATCTCTATAACCTTCATCCTTTGAAAGTATGTCCAAATTAATAGGTTCTACAAAATCTTGAATCGACAACAATGACATGAGCGTAAATTAACTATCCCTTTAACGCTAATTCTAGTAAAAGATTGCCTAAATAAACCCTAATTTTGGAATTTATAGCCTACGCCTCGAATGGAAATAAAGTGAACTGGATTGCGAGGGTCTAATTCAAAGTACTTTCGGAAATTCAATATAAAATTATCAATAGTACGCGTATTGGGAAATACATTATACCCCCAAACCGTTTGTAAAATGCGCTCCCTGGTAACCACGGTGTTTTTATTATCAATTAATAGTTTTAACAACATGGCCTCTTTTTTGGTAAGCGCTATTTTTTCGCCTGTATAAGTAAGGGCTTCCAAGGATTTAAAATCAAATTGATTATTGGAAAATGTATATAATTCATTTGCAACAGGCAGGTTAACAGGGGCAGATTTTTGGATTAATTTAGCTACCCTTAATAAAAGCTCCTCTAAATTAAAAGGCTTTGTCATATAATCATCTGCACCCAATCTTAAACCTTGCACTCTATTCGCACTCGTATTTTTTGCACTCAAAATGAGAATAGGAGTTTGATTGTTTTTGAGCCTGAGTATCTCGGTAATAGAAAATCCATCCAAACTTGGAAGCATTACGTCTAAAATAATTAAATCAAAATGAGCATGTTCAATTTGATTTAATGCTTCGGGACCATCATATGCCGAACTTACTTCATAGCCTTCTAAGCTTAAATTCAATTTTAAAGCATCATGCAAATGCACTTCATCTTCAACCAGTAAAATAGAATGTTTGGACATATTAGTCAGCGAAATAAGTAAATGTAAAAATACTGCCTTTTGGCGAATTAGCACTCACTTCTAATTTCGCGTGGTGAAACATGGCAATTCGTTTACATAAATACAGACCAAGGCCAGTTCCTTTAGTTGATCTTGTATACTCTGCACCTACTCGATAAAATTTTTCAAATATTTTTTCTTTGTCATTTAATGGCACACCAACACCTTCGTCTTTCACTTTTAAAATTACCTGCCCATTTTGTGTTTCCAAGTCAATTTGGATAGGCGATGCCAATCCGGAATATTTAATAGCATTGTCAATTAAATTATTTAGTAATAATTGAATCAACACCGATTCTCCTTTTATAAAAACAGCTTCTTGTAAATTGGCAACAAATGAACGATCAGGAAAACGATGCTGAAAATTTTTAACAACACTATTTACAATAAAAGAAAAATCAAACGCTTGTGCATTAGTTTGGTATTGCCCCATATCCAACTGAGAGGCAAGTAAAATGTTATTGCATAAATTGTCTAATCTCTGCGTTTCAAGCAAAGACACTTCCAGCATTTTGCGCTGCTGTTCGGGATCTAAATTTCTTTTAAGTAAGGTTTCAATATTTAGCTGCGTAATTGCGATGGGTGTTTTTAATTCGTGCGTAACCGCCATCATAAAATTTTGCTGTTGATTGGAGTAGCGGATTTGTTTTACAAGGGATCGATACACATAAATAGCTCCAAGTAAAAACAAAAATAAAATCGTAAGTCCCTCTCCTATATATTGTTTGTTTTTTCGTAACTGATAGTCTTGAATTGCATGTACCTTATTGGCTAATGAAGGATCACCGGACTGAATACTCCCATATTGTACATTCGCAATTTGATCGTTCTGCTTTACTAAAGTTACATACCACCATAAAAACGCAGCAACCATATAGGTTAAGAATAACCAATATATCACTCGGACAAATTGAAGTTTACTGATTTTTAGGAACGGGTTGGTCATGGCTTTACTTTTTCAACTCTTATTCCAGTTGACAAAATATTATCGAGTGGGTCCTCTCTCATGGTATGTTGCAAAGCAAATTTATAAAGTCCCTTTTTGAAATGCAAAGGTTCGGTATTAATAGGAATGCGTTGATCATAAATATCATCCATGCCTGTACCTAACCATCCTTTTTCATCATCGGCTAAATTTAAATTGAGCGCTTGTTTACTAACCGAATCGTTTGGCGCTGTTGTATTTAACTGCAACCAAATATTTTTATAATGGTATGCGTTATGATGTCTTATTACAAAAAATACTTTGTAGGTAGAAACAGTATCCTCGATTGAAAATTGATACTCGTTTACTTGTTTCGACGCCCAATGATGATCGGGATAAATGGTGTTTTGCTCGTACAACTGTTTGGTTTGACAAGCTGCCAACAAAATCATTACAATTAGCCCCGACAATAACAAATGTAAACGGCTACCCCTCATTTTATAAAACATTTAAGATTTGTTCCTTCGCTTTTTCTAATTCATCTTTCATTAAAATAACAGACTTCTGAATTTCTATATCATTTGCCTTTGAACCTGTTGTATTAATTTCTCTACCCATTTCCTGTAAAATAAAAGAAAGCTTTTTCCCTTTAGAAGGCTCTGCTTCTTTTAAAACATCTTTAAAATATACACAGTGATTGGTAAGTCTTACTTTTTCCTCCGAAATATCAATCTTCTCGATATAATAAATCAACTCTTGTTCCAATCGATTGGTATCATATTTATCCGCTCCTACATTTTGTTCTAACAATTTAACCAAACCTTCTTTGATTTTTATTCTACGATTCGGCTCATACACTGCAATATGAGCTTGTTGTGCTTCAATAGCAGCAACCCTTTCCAATAAATCTTTCTCAATAGATTTACCTTCCTCTTTACGATGCGTAATTAAATTATTGATAGCAACCTGTAACAAATCGGAGATAGCTTTCCACTCTTCATCGGTAATGATTTCATTGGTTGAAGAAACTACATCTGGTAATTTTAAAAGGGTACTTAACAAGTTCTCTTTTTCAATTCCCAATTCGTTTGCCAACTCAACTATTGGCTGAAAATATGATTTCGCCAATGCAGTATTAATACTTACAGGTTTTGAAACCCCATTTGACTTTACTGAGATATTACATTCAACACTTCCACGAAATAAAGACTCATTGAGCTTATTTCGAATCTCGATTTCATATGGTTTTAATAAAGAAGGGATATTTAAACGTAAGTCAAATTGCTTGCCATTTAAAGACTTTACTTCGATTAAAAATGTCTTGTCATTAAAAGCAGTTTCAGCACGACCATACCCCGTCATTGAATGCAACATAAGAATACCTTTTAGTAATGAATAAAGGTATTAAATTATAGGTAAGCAACGGCATTTTTTAAAAATCAATGCCTATGAAGTTCTTCTTTTTCTGCTGGTATTGTACAAAATCAAAAGTATACAACTTACCTGGCCTGTGTGTTACATGGGTTTCCATCTCATCCGTGTCATTCAAAAAGCCCATTGCCGCGAATTTCTTTCTAAAATTTCGTCGATCCAATTTTACATCTAATATGGCTTCATATACATTTTGCAATTGTCTCAAAGAGAACTTAACAGGTAATAAATTAAAGGCTAAAGGGTGTTCTTGAATACGCTTTTGCAACCATTGTGTGCACACATCTAAGATATGTTTATGGTCAAATGCCATTTCTTGAATTTGATTTACCGCATGCCATTTTAACTCATTGTCATGCAACAACAATTCGTGGTGTTTAATATTTAGCAAGGAGGCATACACTGTGGTAACGACTCTTCCCCCTGGGTGACGATCGGGCTTACTAAAAGTGCGCACTTGCTCTAAAAATACATTACTCATTCCCGTCCTTTGTTTAAGTACTCTATTGGCAGCATTGTCGAGATCCTCATTGGACTGAACATTATCTCCTAAAAGTGATAATTGGCCATGAAATTGCGCCAAGTCACTTTTAATAACCAAGACTTTTAAGGCATTTTCATCAAATCCAAAAATTACACAGTCTACCGTTAATGGAACTGTAGGATAGGAGTATACCAACTCCATAGCATCTTTGTCGACTATAGCCAATTCAGTGGCCACAGACTTATTAGTGTCTATCATAAGCAATCGTAAAATAAAAGCAATCGAATACTAAAATACGAAATAAAAGAATAAAACAATTTGTATTTTAGCAGACATTTCAAAACATGTACACAAAAGCTCAAATACATAGCCTTCAGTCCGACACTAAGGATTGTTTACAAAACCCGCATAATATTGAATTAGAAACCCTCAGAAAGGTCTTAAAATTTCATGAATACCAATATTATGTAGCTGCTGAACCTTTAATTAGCGACTACGAATACGATGTTTTATACCAACAATTGGTTTCCTTGGAAGCGGCAAGTCCAAACCTTATTACTGCCGACTCCCCTAGCCAAAGGGTAGGGAATAGTTTAAACACAAATTTTGAAACCCTAGCACACTTGGTTCCCATGTTGAGCCTTGAAAACAGTTATAATGCCGAGGACTTAAACGACTTTGACCGCAAAGCCCGTGAGAGCGCCTCACTAGAAAGTATCAGTTATTGTGTAGAACCCAAATTTGATGGTGCGAGTATTTCATTGGTTTATGAAAATGATATGCTAGTTCGTGCATGTACCCGAGGTGATGGAGTTGCAGGTGAAGAAATTACACAAAATATTAGACAGATAAGATCCATTCCTTTAAGCATTCCGCTTTCCCAATATGGCATACAACAAATGGAAATTAGAGGGGAAGTGATTATGAGTAAAAAGGCTTTTAATGATTTTAATGAAAAACTAAAAGCAAAACAACTAGGTCAGCTTGCCAATCCACGTAATGCCGCAGCAGGTAGTTTAAGAATGAAGGACCCAAAGGAAGTTGGAGAAAGAAATTTAGATGCATTTATTTACCATATTAGTTATTATAATTTAACCCCAGGTGCCGAAATTCCAGCATTACTAAAAACACATAGCGGCTCATTGGAACTTTTATGGAATATGGGTTTCAGGTCACCTCAAAAAGAGAAGAAACTCATTTCAAACATCGCAGGCGTCATTCAATTTTGCAAGGATTTTGAAATAGAACGTGACACCCTACCCTATGAAATTGACGGATTGGTAATTAAAGTGAATGACTTTGCATTGCAAGAAAAACTAGGCATGACATCGCACCATCCAAGATGGGCTATTGCTTATAAATTTAAAGCACGTCAAGCCACCACCATTTTAGAGAACGTAGAATTTCAGGTAGGAAGAACAGGCGCTGTTACGCCTGTGGCTAAATTACAAGCGGTGGCTATTGGAGGTGTGACCGTTTCCAGCATATCCATGCACAACGAGGAATATATTAGAGAAAAAGATTTAAGACTTGGCGATACGGTTATCATTGAAAGAGCCGGTGACGTGATACCTCAAATTGTACATTCTATCCCTGCATTAAGAAAAGGAACAGAACAAATTATTGAATTCCCTACTACTTGCCCGGTTTGCGACTACACTTTAGAAAAAGAAGAAACCGAGGCAGTTTGGAGATGCAATAACCCTGACTGTACTGCTCAAATTGTAGAACGCATGATTCACTTTGTGAGCAAAGATGCCATGGACATTAAAAGTTTTGGCGACGCGAATATTAGAAAGTTTTATGAATTAGGATTGCTTGCCAATATCCCACAAATCTATACGCTTAATTACGATCTGATTGGAAACCTAGAAGGCTTTGGCAAAAAGAGTGTTGATAATTTACAAGTAGCCATTGAAGCTTCGAAAACGCAGCCCCTATACCGATTAATTTATGCATTAGGCATTCGATTTGTAGGCGAAACCACTGCTAAAACCATCGCCTCTCATATTCATCATATTTTAGATTTACAAAATTTAAGCGAGGAACAATTGCAAGGATTTGAAGACGTTGGTATAAAAGTGGCCAATAGTATTTACCATTATTTCCACGATGCTAAACATATTGAACTCATCAAGACATTGGAATTATTGGGATTGAATATGATTCAAACTAATACCACTGCAGTAGATGGTAATTTAGCTGGACTTAATTTTTTATTCACTGGCACGCTAACCCAATTGAAACGCGCCGAAGCCGAAGCCATGGTGGAAGCTCGCGGAGGTCATATCTTAAGTGGAGTAAGTAGTAAATTAAATTACTTAGTAGTGGGAGAAGACGCAGGAAGCAAATTAGAAAAAGCAAAAAAAATAGCCTCGATAAAAATAATTACCGAGGCTGATTTTGTGGACCTTGTAAAAAACTAAGGCAGTTACTTTTCTACACATCAGATGCTTTCGCATCTTCTTCTAAGGTTTTATTTATTAAATAATCCCTTTTGATGCAAGATACTCTGCAATTTGTACTGCATTGGTAGCAGCACCTTTGCGTAAGTTGTCACTTACTATCCACATGTTCAAAGTTTTTGCTTGGGTTTCGTCTCTACGTAAACGACCTACAAATACTTCGTCTTTTTCATGCGCCCATAAAGGCATTGGATAAATTTGTGCAGCATCATCTTGTTGAACAATGATACCAGGCGCAGCAGCTAATTCAGCAATCACTTCTTTCAAATCAAATTCATTTTCAAACTCCACATTCACACTTTCACTATGTCCTCCCATTACTGGGATACGCACCGTAGTTGCTGTTACTTTAATAGTATCGTCTTGCATAATTTTGCAAGTTTCTTTTACCATTTTCATTTCCTCTTTTGTATATCCGTTGTCTAAGAAAACATCAATCTGAGGAATGGCATTTAAATCAATTTGATATTTATAAGCCATATCATCAGCTGCTAATTGTTTGCCAGCGCGTTCATCCATTAATTGATCAACTGCTTTTTTTCCAGTACCCGTTACACTTTGGTAAGTGCTTACTATGACTCTTTTAATTTTATATTTTGCATGCAATGGTTGTAAAGCCACTACCATTTGAATGGTAGAACAGTTTGGATTCGCGATGATCATGTCTTCAGCAGTTAACACATTTGCATTGACTTCTGGCACAACTAATTTTTTAGTGGGGTCCATTCTCCAAGCCGATGAGTTATCAATTACGCGTATACCTGCAGCAGCAAATTTAGGAGCCCACTCTGTAGAAGTGCCACCACCTGCCGAAAAAATAGCTACTGCTGGCTTGGCAGCAATACCTTCTTCCATTCCAACTACCTTATACGCTTTACCTTTGAACATTACTTCCTTACCTGCAGAACGCGCAGAGGCTACTGGAATTAATTCAGTTACTGGAAAATTTCTTTCAGCTAGTACTTGTAACATTTTTGTGCCTACTAGCCCTGTGGCACCTACTACTGCAACACGCATGGTTATTGGTTTTTACTTTTAAAATTCACTTATTTGTTTTCAGTGATGTAACAAAAAAGCCCTCCATTTTGTGGAAGGCTTCTGAGTATATTTATTCGCATACAAACAATCAGACCTTCCTCTTAGAGTGGTTTCTTAATTTGTTTTGTATGTTTATTTTTCATCATTGTGAAACAAAATTAATTGGATGCAATCATTTCACCAAATTAAACTAATTCAATATCAAAATTGACTAAAGAAACAAACGATTGTACGCGTTCTTTAATCTCATTCATATTGATCTCTGTTAATCTTTGTGTACCAAACTTCTCAACGCAGAAACTTGCCATTGCACTACCTAGGATAATAGCAGACTTCATGTTTTCAAAAGAAAAATCTTTAGTCTTAGCCAAATGTGCAACAAAGCCGCCAGCAAAGGTATCACCAGCACCAGTTGGATCAAATACTTCTTCTAATGGTAAAGCAGGTGCAAAGAACACTTCATTCTCATGGAACAATAAAGCACCATGTTCACCTTTCTTGATGATCAAATATTTAGGACCCATCGCCATGATTTTTTTAGCCGCTTTCACTAAACTATACTCACCACTTAATTGACGTGCTTCACTATCGTTTACCATTAATACATCCACCAAACTAATTGTATGTTTTAAATCGTCCAACATAATTTCCATCCAAAAATTCATCGTATCCATAACGATTAATTTAGGACGATTTTTCATTTGCTTAATTACGCTACTTTGTACACCTGGCACCAAGTTGCCTAACATTAAAATATCACAATCTTGATAACTATCAGGAACTACAGGCTGGAAGTTTTCCAGTACATTTAATTGTGTATCTAAGGTATCACGCGTGTTCATATCTAAATGATATTTACCGCTCCAAAAAAAAGTCTTTTCGTCTTTCTTAATTTGCACGCCTTCTAATATCACACCTCTGTTGGCTAATGCGCCTAATTCTGATTGTGGAAAGTCTCCACCAACTACAGAAATTTGTTTTACGGGCGTAAAATTGGATGCGCACCATGCAATATAAGTTGCTGCACCTCCTATAATTTTATCACTTTTTCCAAAGGGTGTTTCGATGGCATCAAAGGCCATTGATCCTACGACTACTAAAGACATTTTGTTGATTTTTGATTTTCAGCTGCGAAACTACGCAATTTTAGGTTTCCCTAAGTGATTGATAATCAAAAAACTAACGATTTTGCCATTTTATTTAAAAAATATCTCTTTTTTAAGGGTTAAAATGTATAAATTTACACTAACAAATTAACCATTAGCAATCATGGCCAGAATTAAAACCGAAAAAAATCTATCACGTAAAGATGTGATCGTAAGTAAGGCAGCAACCCTTTTTAGAGAAAAAGGTTACAAAGCAGCAAGTATGCGCGATTTGGCTGAAGCGGTTGGTGTGGAAGCGGCTAGCTTGTACAATCACATTAAATCTAAGAGTGAACTATTGCATGAATTGGTTTTTAGTGTTGCTAATAAATTTGTGATGAAGTTGGATGAAATTGAATCAGAGCCCATTACTTCCCTACAAAAAATGGAAAAAATTCTTCGTTTTCATATCAGTGAAATGATCAATCATTACGAGGAAGTATATGTAAGTGATAGAGAATGGAAACATTTATCCGATCCTTATTTATCCAATTACCAAAATCAAAGAAGAGTTTACCGTAAAAGGTTAGCGGC
The DNA here is from genome assembly GCA_947454025.1 of Bacteroidota bacterium. Classification (GTDB taxonomy): domain Bacteria; phylum Bacteroidota; class Bacteroidia; order Chitinophagales; family Chitinophagaceae; genus Sediminibacterium. Next base: position 22,117 of record CANGIZ010000013.1, read on the forward strand.
TATTATTGAAGAAGGTATTAGAAATAAAGAAATTAAAGCAATTGATGCCCCAACAGTGGTATTGATTTTCTTACATGCGGTAAGCGGTATTGAAAGCTGGCACCGCTCTACAAAAAAAATCACTGCTGAAGAATTGGAGCAAAACATGGTTGCTATCTTAATTGACGGCTTAAAAGCAAATAAATAAGGTTAACTTTGCAGCTAATCTTATATCGTGTCAGAAAGAAACAATTTTATTGATTACATCCGCATTTTTGCCCACAGTGGTCATGGCGGAGCTGGATGTAAACATTTTTTAAGAAACAAATTAACCGCTAAGGGTGGACCCGATGGTGGTGACGGAGGCCGAGGTGGCCACGTTATATTAAGAGGCAATAGCCAACTTTGGACTTTATTGCATTTACGCTATCACAAAAATGTAATCGCCGAAAACGGAGAGAACGGAAGCAAAAACAATTGCACTGGTAAAGACGGCAAGGATATTATTATTGAAGTACCATTGGGTACCATTGCAAGGGACGAAGAAACTGGGAAGATTGAAGGAGAAATATTGCATGATGGTCAAGAAATTATTTGGCTAAAAGGTGGAAGAGGTGGATTGGGCAATAGCAATTTTGCAACTGCCACACAACAAGTACCCGAATATGCACAACCTGGTGAAGCAGGTGTTGAAGGATGGAAACAAATAGAATTAAAAGTATTGGCCGATGTTGGTTTAGTTGGATTTCCCAATGCAGGAAAATCGACTTTACTTTCCTCTATCACTGCAGCAAAACCAAAAATTGCTAACTACGCATTTACTACATTAACGCCTCAATTAGGCATGGTGGAATACCGCGACAATCGATCTTTTTGTATTGCCGATTTGCCTGGTATTATTGAAGGTGCTGCCGAAGGAAAAGGCCTAGGGCATAGATTCTTAAGGCATATTGAACGCAATGCCGTTTTATTATTTTTAATTCCTGCCGATTCTAATGATCATAAAAAAGAATTCGAAATTTTAAAGAACGAACTAAACGAATTCAATCCCGAATTATTACAAAAGGAATTCATCATCGCCATCAGTAAATCTGATTTATTAGATCAAGAATTACAAGATGCAATCGAAAAAGAATTACCAGAAAACATTCCACATATTTTCATCTCCTCTGCTATCAATAAAAATTTAGTTGAGTTAAAAGACATGCTTTGGAGCGCGTTGAATAAACCTATTTAACAAGAAAATTAATTTAGAAAACAAAAAAAAAGGTCCTGAAATTCAGGACCTTTTTAATATCAAACAATTTGTAAATACTAGTTGTTATTTGACTTTGCAGCTTTGCTACGCTCGTTCTCATCCAACATTGACTTACGCATACGTACTGACTTTGGAGTTACTTCAATACACTCATCAAACTGAATATATTCCATACATTCTTCCAAAGTAAACAATATTTTTGGAGTGATACGAACACTATCATCACTACCGCTCGCACGGTGGTTGGTTAATTTTTTCATCTCCACCGCGTTGATATTTAAATCACCTGGCTTAATATGCTCTGCCAAAATTTGACCTGCATATACTTCTTCACCTGGTTCAATAAAGAAACGACCTCTGTCTTGTAATTTGTCAATTGAATATGCTGTAGTAGTACCGCCAGATTTTGCAACCAATACACCATTGTTACGTCCAGGTATGGTACCTTTCCAAGGCTTGTATTCGTTAAAACGGTGCGCCATTACAGCTTCACCAGCAGTTTGTGTTAACATTTGAGAACGTAAACCAATCAATCCTCTTGAAGGAATATCAAACTCTAAATGTTGCATAGAACCTTTTGATTCCATAATTAACATTTCACCCTTCTTTTGAGTTACTAAGTCAATTACTTTACCACTAAATTCTTCAGGAACATCCACTACTAAAATTTCATAAGGTTCGTTTTTCTTGCCGTCGATATCTTTAACCAACACTTGAGGATTACCCACTGTTAATTCATACCCTTCACGACGCATAGTTTCCACCAATACACCCAAGTGCAAAATACCACGACCGTAAACCAAGAAACTATCCGCACTGTCTGTTTCTTCCACACGCAATGCTAAGTTCTTTTCAGTTTCTTTAATTAAACGATCACGAATATGACGAGAAGTTACAAACTTACCTTCCTTACCAAAGAAAGGAGAGTTATTAATACTGAAAGTCATACTCATTGTAGGTTCGTCTACACTGATAATTGGTAATGCTTCTGGATTTTCAGGATCCGCAATGGTATCACCAATGTTGAATTCTTCTAAACCAACCACAGCACACAAGTCACCCGAAACAACTTCGGTTACTTTACGCTTACCCATTCCTTCAAATACGTATAATTCTTTTACTTTATTCTTCTTAATGCTACCATCGGCTTGCACCAAAACAATATTTTGGCCTTCTTTGATCGTACCTCTTTCTACTTTTCCAATGGCAATACGACCTAAGAAAGTAGAATAGTCTAATGAAGTGATTTGCATTTGTGTATGACCTTCCTTTACATTAGGACCAGGTACATACTTTAAGATACCATCCATTAACGGAGTAATATCATCACAAGGCGTTAAGCTATCGTTGAACCAACCATTCTTACCACTACCATAAAAAGTAGGGAAGTTCAATTGCTCTTCAGTTGCATCCAAGTTGAAGAATAATTCAAAAACTGCATCATGCACTTCGTCAGGACGACAGTTTTCTTTATCCACTTTATTGATGATTACAATTGGTTTTAAATTCAATTGCAATGCTTTTTGTAATACGAAACGTGTTTGTGGCATAGGTCCTTCAAAGGCATCCACTAACAAACAAACACCGTCTGCCATTTTCAATACACGCTCAACTTCACCACCAAAGTCAGAGTGACCAGGAGTGTCAATTACGTTAATTTTAACGTCTTTATAAGTTACTGAAGCGTTCTTACTTAAGATAGTAATACCTCTTTCACGCTCTAATTCGTTGCTATCCATAATAAGATCACCTGTTTCTTGGTTTTCTCTGAATACCTTAGTTGCGTGTAAAATTTTGTCAACCAATGTAGTTTTACCGTGGTCAACGTGCGCGATAATCGCGATGTTTCTTATTTCCATGTACTGTTTTGAGGCTGCAAAGGTACGCCGTTTACAGTCCTAAAAAAAACAAATGGGAAAAAAGGAGTGAATAGATTTACACTCTAATATATATTTTATTTTTATCTAATATATAACCTAGTAACCAGCAAACCAACATATACGATATTGCGAATGCTAAGGAAGCCCAATAAGGCGCAAAATGAGCAAATCCATGCTGGAAAATCCACTCAAAAAGGGACTGATCCCTCATTTTAACCGTATATAAGACCGTAGCAAGGATTTCGGAAAACAAATAAATGACCAAGGGATTCTTACCAAAAGTCTCGAAAAAGCTGGAAAACTGTAATTGTCTTTGTAATTCTATGCGATAAATAATGGTGCCTATGATAACCATATCTAGGCCAACCGTTAACATCACAAAACTACTAGACCATAATTTCTTATTGATCGGGAATTGATAATTCCACATGAATCCTAAAAATATGAAACCAGCACCCCACATTAATAAATGGGTTAAGCCTTCATAGGTTTTTCCTTTTTCCTGAATAAATTTTCCAACTCTAAATCCAATTAATACATTCACAATTGCAGGCAAGGTACTTAACCAACCCTCAGGGTCAAATGCAATCCCTTCACCATGGTACATATGCGCTTCACCCATTAACCATTTATCGAATAGGATTCCTGCATTGCCTGTCATGGTTAACTCTTGGCCAGGTACACCAAAATGAATACTAATATACCAATAGGTTAATAAAAGCAGCCCAGCAAGTACCATCACCACCCTTTCGTGCATATAATAAGCAATGATTGACCCAATTCCATAACACAATGCAATACGTTGCAATACACCTAAAATGCGGGTATTGGCAATAGGACCTGTAAATGGAAACCAATACATAAGGTATCCTAATAAAAATATAAGTGCTGTTCTTTTTACAATTTTAAAAAGCACCGTTGCATTGGATAATTTTTCCCATTTTGGCAATACAAAACTCATTGCATTACCTACCGCAAACAAGAAGGAAGGGAATACCAAGTCGGTTGGCGTAAACCCGTTCCAATGGGCATGTAAAAATGGAGCAAAAGTAGCAGCTCCGTCACCTGGTGTATTTACAATAATCATTAAACAAATAGTCATACCCCTAAATACATCTAGAGATAAAAATCTTTGATTAGACATGGCATCGTTTTTTTAGATGATCAAGGTACGCAAAATATTTTTTATTGAACATCGAATTAATTAGCTTTAAAAAAAATATCACTATGCGCGCTTCAAGAATTGTATTGCTCCTCTTATCTATATTCGTAATCACCTATTTAATAGGCCCTCATCCAGCTGCGCCAAAATTCGACTATGCCCTGCCTGTAATTGCCGAACATACTAACCTAGACAGTTTAGTACAATCCGAAGAAAATAGATATAAAATTAAACCCAATAACGAAGCCAAAATTATTTGGGCCGACAGCACCCATCAACAAACCGAATTTGCGATTGTATACTTACATGGTTTTAGCGCCAGCCAAATGGAAGGCTCACCCGTACATAGAAATATTGCCCAAGCATTTCATTGTAATTTATATTTAGCACGACTTGCTGAGCATGGAATTGATACCACCGAAGATTTACAAAATTTAACAGCCGAAAATTATTGGGAGTCGGCTAAACTTGCTTATGCTATAGGAAAACAATTAGGTAAGAAGGTAATTATTATGAGTACATCTACTGGAGGAACATTGTCCTTACAATTAGCTGCTGCCTATCCTGAAATTGCTGGATTGATAATGTACTCACCCAATATTGCGATTAATAATCCTGCAGCACCCTTATTAAATAATCCATGGGGATTACAAATTGCGCGTTTAGTTAAAGGAGGCAAGTATGCAAATATTGCTTATAAAAATCCAGACTATCCAAAATATTGGAATACCCATTATCGTTTAGAGTCAACAGTTGCTTTACAAAACTTAGTGGAAGCAACCATGACAAAGGAGCAATTCGCAAAAGTGCATCAACCTAGTTTGGTATTGTATTATTATAAAGACGAAGCACACCAAGACAATGTAGTAAAAGTTAGTGCGATAAAAGAAATGCTTGCTGAAATTGCAACTCCAGATAGTTTAAAGAAAGGAGTTGCCATTCCGAATGCAGAAAGTCATGTTTTGGGTTCACCCATTGTTTCAAAAGATATTCTTACAGTTGAAAAAGAAACTGCCGCATTTATTGCTTCAAAAATAATTAAGCAATAAGCCCGCGCTAGTTAGGTGCAGAATAGAAATAGGTATTTGGTTTTGCAATGGCTACCGCAATTTTTGAATCTGCTGTTCCATAATACAATATCCATTGATTTTTGAAAAATACCAATCCTTCTGCAAAACAAACATTGTTTACTTCGCCTTTTAATTCATACGGCTTATCAGGATGGATAAAATAATTTGCAGATCGATCCAATAATTTATAGGGAGCATTTTTATCAAATAACACTTGGCCTGCAGCATAAGTAAACTTAGGTTGTGTAGTGTCGTTATTGTTAGCGGCATTGCTACTATTATAAATTAAAACAATACCATTATTCGTATACAATGCATAAGGACCGGGCTCTACCAATCTACTATCAAAATAACCTGGTCTTGGTTGTAATACACTTATTATTTTTTGACTTTCGCTATTCTCTAATGCATCCCAATGTAATAAATCAGTCGAAGTAGCCATGAATAAATCAGTGTCTCCAAAGTACATCCAATATTTTCCATTCACTTTTTTAGCAACCATTTTTTCACCAACCTGTTCCACTAGAATTGCACCCGATTTGGACCAACTGTTTATGTATTTAGGTGATTGTAAAACGGGGCCTCTCTTTTCCCAATGTATTAAATCGGTGGTAGTCGCAAAACAAAGTCTTGCAGTTTTACCGTCATAAGAAGTATAGGTTAAAAGATACCCGCCGTCTGGCATTGCTACTATCCTTGGATCCTCAACGCCTCCCTTCCCTTCATATTTTAAAAGGGAATCCTGGGCTGGATAAAAAATGGGGGCTGCTTGTTTTTTAAAATGAATCCCATCCTCACTAATCGCTAAACCAACGCGCGAAGTCATAGCACTATCTTGCGCACGAAATAATAAATACACTTTCCCCTCTTTTACTAAAGCAGTTGGATTTAATACGTTCTTAGCCTGCCATTGCACTATCTTATTTTGTACTGGACAAGCAAAAGTATAACTGGTATCAGGTAATAAAATCGGATTGGCACTGTCTACTTTTACAAACTCCTTAAACGCCCAAGCGGCTTGTGACTTTTCCTGTGTATTGGAAAAATTACAAGCCGCTAGTGAAAATATAGTTGATAGTAATAAAAGATTTTTCATACTACCAAGTTACTTAAATGTTTTTAATCTACCTGTCTTCTATGTTTACTTGACATATAAGTGTAAACAGAAGGAATTACAAATAATGTTAAGATCAACGAGAACATCAAACCTCCTACAATTACCGTTCCTAATGATTTACGACTTGTTGCAGCAGCTCCTAAGCTAATCGCAATGGGAAGGGCCCCTAAAGCAGTTGCTAAGCTGGTCATTAGGATAGGTCGGAATCTTTGTGAAGCTGCTTCCAATACTGCTTCGCGAATAGGCAAGCCTGCTTCGCGTTTTTTATTGGCGAATTCAACAATCAAAATACCATTTTTGGTTACTAAACCAATAAGCATAATGATACCAATTTGAGAGAAGATATTTAAGGTTTGATCAAACAACCATAAACATAATAAAGCTCCAGCCAATGCCAATGGCACCGTTATCATAATAATAAATGGATCCGTGAAGCTTTCAAATTGAGCTGCTAATACTAAGTAAATTAAAATTAATGCTAATAATAAAGCTTGTGTAGTATTAGAAGAACTTTCTTTAAAGTCTCTCGATGCACCGCTTAATGCTGTTTGATAAGTTTCATCCAATTGGGTTTTTGCAATGCGTTCCATTGCTGCAACACCATCTCCAATTGTTTTTCCCTCAGCAAGTGATGCTGAAATAGTAGCAGAATTAAAACTATTGTAGTGGTAAAGGTTAGGAGGGTTACTGTTCTCTTCCATTACAAGTACACTCGAGATAGGGATATTTTCTCCACTACTATTACGAACATAAATTTTATTGATATCTGTGGGTTCGTTTCGTTCTCCCCTAGCTACCTGCGTTATTACTTGATATTGACGGTCGTTCATAATGAAATAAGCAGAACGTGCTCCACTAAACGCCGCTTGTAAGGCTTGTGAAACGTCGGCCGTAGTTAATCCTAAATCACGCACACGCATTCTATCAATTGACAAATCGAGCTCGGGTTTATTGAATTTTAAATTCACATCCACATTCTGAAAAGTTTTGTCTTTTCTAGCGGCTTCTAAAAATTTAGGGATGGCTTTTTTAATTTTTTGGAAGTCCAAATTTTGAATAATAAACTGTACTGGCAATGAACCTCTGGACTGCATACCCACTGAAATGGTTTGTTCTTCAATTGCAAATACGCGGACGTTTTTAAAACGTTTCATTTTCTTATTCAAATCAAGCGCGATCTCTGATTGGGTTCTTTTTCTTTCGGTTTTATCTACCAAGCCTAAACGACCCGAAGCAGAACTGTTTCCACTATTTCCACCAAAGCCAGGAACGCTTCCCCAAGTAAACGCTTGTTCTGGGAAAGAATCCTGCATAATTCTTACCGCTTTCAATAAGTCACCTTTCATATCCTCGTAACTTGTTCCCTCGGCACCAGTCATAGAAATTCTAATGGACCCTTTGTCCTCTAATGGCGCCAATTCACTTTGAATCGTTTTACCTAAAACAAATATTAAACCAACACAAGCAATTACAATTACCCATGCAAACCAACGTACTTTTAAAAAGTTATTTAATAAATTTTTATAGCCTGATTCTATGCCCCTGAAGAAAGGTTCAGTTCGCTCATAAAATTTACCATGGCCGCCATCCTTTTTATTTAAATACACATTTAAAACAGGTGTAATTGTAAGCGATACAAAGGCGGAAACCAAAACCGCACCTGCAACCACAACTCCAAATTCTTTAAATAATGAGCCTACAAAACCTTGCAAGAAGATAACTGGCATAAACACAACGGCAAGGGTAATTGAGGTTGAAATAACTGCAAAGAATATTTCCTTACTCCCTTCTCTCGCTGCGTCTTTTAAAGAAAGGCCTTCCTCAAGTTTTCTAAATATATTTTCGGTAACCACAATTCCATCATCCACCACCAATCCAGTTGCTAGTACAATCGCTAATAAAGTCAATACATTAATTGAAAAACCTGCCAAATACATGATAAAGAAAGTGGCAATTAATGAAATAGGAATATCAATTAATGGACGAATTGCAATAAGCCAATTTCTAAAGAAGAAAAAGATAACCAATACCACCAACACAAAAGAAATTAAAATAGTTTCTTTTACTTCGTTTAATGCTCTTCTGATATTTAAAGTGTTATCAATTGGTAAAGCAAATTCAATATCAGACTTATTTGCCTTTTTAACTTCTTCTAATCTTTTATAGAATTCGTCAGCAATTTTAATTTGATTGGCTCCAGGCTGTGGCGAAACTGTTAACATTACAACAGGCACGCCATTAAAATAAGTGCCTTGATCTTCTTGCTCAGGACCTAATTCTACTTTTGCTACATCTCCCAATCGAACAATGCCATTTGCATCTTCTTTTAAAATAATATTTCTAAAATCGGATTCCGTAGTGAGTCTACCTAAAGTTCTAATAATAAACTCTGACTTATTTCCGTAGATAGCTCCAGCAGGCAATTCCACATTTTCTTTATTCAATCCTGCTTGTATGTCATTAAAAGCAATACCATACGCATTTAACAAATCTACATTTGGATAGATACGCATGGACTGACGCTTTCCTCTAACACCTACATTACTAACCTCATCAATAGTTTGAAATTTTTGTTGTAAAACATTTTCAGCATATTCCGTTAATTCCAACAAGCCCTTTGTTTTACTCCTTAATGTAAGTAACAAAATAAAATCACTAGCGTCTGCTTTAGATACTACTGGAGGACTGGTTAAATCCTGAGGTAAGGCTCTTGTAGCTTGCGAAACTTTATCACGAACATCGTTTGCTGCAGTTTCTAAATTTGCCCCTAAATTAAATTCAACTGTAATATTAGAGTTTCCAACAGAGCTAGAAGAATTAATGGTTCGAATACCAGGAATACCATTGATTGCTTTTTCTAACGGCTCTGTGATTTGGCTTTGGATTACCTCTGCATTGGCGCCTGTATAAGTGGTTTGCACATTAATAATAGGAGGGTCAATTGCAGGATATTCTCTTAGGGCTAAAAAGGAAAAGCCAACTAAGCCAAAAATAATAATGGCAATATTCATTACGGTAGCGAGTACCGGACGTTTTAACGACAGTTCAGATATATTCATCTAAATAACTTGATTTTAAAATTCTATTTGGTAATCTCTACATTAGATAAGTTCTTTCCAATTTTTAATTTGGAGCCATCTTTCACAAACAACATGCCTGCTACAATTACCGTGTCGCCTACTTGTAACCCTTTTGTAATCTCTACAGCAGTTTGCGTACGATAACCAGTTTCAACTGGCACAAATTTTGCAATACCGTTTTTAACAATTACTAATTGTTTTGTTTTAGAGTCTGGTATAATTACATTCGAAGGTACCATGATAGTTGGCTTTGAATTCGTCTCCACTAAATATACTTTTGCAAATGCTCCAGGCAATACCTTCCCTTGAAAGTTGGTTCTAATTTTCAGGTTTCTCGAAGTGGCACTGATCTGAGGCTCAATGGCAACAATGGTTGCTTCAACTTTGTTTGCAATATTTCCCGAGGTAACGATATTTACTTTTTTACCAACTGCAACATAGAAAGCATACACTTCAGGAATTGTAAAATCCATTTTTAAATGGTTTGTATTTTGAAGTGTAGCAATGGTAGTAGTGGTATTAATAAATGCGCCAACACTCACTTGTCTTAATCCAATTTGACCCGTAAATGGAGCTTTCACCACTGTTTTGTCAATTAAGGATTGCGTATACGCAACGTCGGCTTGTAAACTTTTTACTTGTTGCAAGGATACATCATAATCACTTTGATTCAATCCTTTAATCCCAAGCAATTGCTTATTTCTTTGTTCATTAATAATCGCTAAATCTAATTGTGCTTTTGCTTTAGTTAATTGAGCCTGTAAATCGGCATCATTTAATTTTGCAATAATGGTTCCCGCATTGATTTGTTTGCCTTCCGGAACATTTAAAAAAGTAATACGGCCATTTGTTTCAGGACGTAATTCAACATAATCATTAGCCAAAATGGTTCCATTCACTTCCACCCCTTTTTCTACTTTCTGGTTTACTGCAATCGTAATATCAACAGAAACAGGTGCATTTGGGTTAAACTTATCTGGCCCCTTTTGCTTTTCACTACATGCTGCCGAAAATAACAGGCCCACAAGGACCATTAATTGTATCTTTCTCAAAATGACTGATTTTTAGCTTATAAAGATAGCTAAACCCGCTGTTTTATGGAAATAAAATAGATGAATGGCGGGCCTTAATAAATGCTTAACGGCTTCTTTTGTATTCAACGAACTTTTTTTCAATATACAAGCCCAGTTCGAGGTCGTTCAGTAATCCTAGTACTTCATAAGAGGGCCTGCAATAGCTCATAAACTTCAATAGTGCATCCCCTTCTAAATGAGTCAATTTTTGGACAAATCTCTTGGTAAATCGGTAGTCAACATATTTATCATGTTCCTGTGACACAAGCCTATTTTGTAAGAATTGTAAATTTCGGTTGCGATGAAAGCGAAACATGTTAATGATCTCATCCAAATCAAATCCAACGGTCAGGCCACCATTACCAAATAACTGTTGATTATTACTCAGTTTTAAGCCAGGGGGCTGATAATTAAAGTACTTCGCATAATCAATTCGATTTTGGATAGAATCTGACTTGTAATAATTGTTCCGAACACGCACTTCGGGCAAATCATAGCCTGCCACATGAATCATAATATTAAAATTATGTGGATCAGTAACCGTGTCGGTAGGATACTTTTGCGTATTTTTTCCAAAGAGTGAAAACCAGATAGAATCCTTTGATCGAACCGTAATGATATACCTGCCAAGAGAATCGGTAGTGGCTTTATTGGAATTGCTATTTACAATTACTGCTTCAATGGGGCGTCGACCCGAAATATCATATACAACACCACTAATCGTAATTGTTTGTGCTTGTAATTGAGCCGCATGTAATAGACAATAAAAAAAGAAAACCGATTTCCAATACTTCATGAGATTGCAATATTAGGAAAGGAATAAATACAAATAGAATTATGCAACTAAATTAACAGGTTTTTACCTTTTTGACTATTTATACAAAATAGGTACTCGCAAAGCCAATTAAGATCACCAACAGCACAATCCATTGGGTAGCCATTTTTTGCTTATAAATTAAGTAAGTGCTCGCTAAAAAAGTAAATGCAGACAATGCCCAAATGCTTGTGTTTGTATGTTGTAATTTCATTCCAATATCTTTTGACAAATACAAGGTTGCACCGAGCATGATGCCCACTACTGCTGCATTAATGCCTTCCAATGAACGATAGAAAATTGCATACCGTTGTAACATTTGCCAAATAGGAAAAAAGAAAAGTACTATTAGAAAGCTGGGTAAAAATACCCCCACAGAAGCCACAATAGCACCCATGATTTGCCAGGAAAGGCCCTTGTCCTTCAACGCCATTGCGCCAGTATAACTAGCAATAGAAAATATGGGACCAGGAACGGCCCTTACCAATCCGGATCCTGTTAAAAAAGCGTCACTTGATATTTTAATAACGTCTCTTTTATTTTCAATTACCCTAGGAGAATTGGGGCGAGTTACATATTGTTCATACATCATTGGTATTAAAACATCTCCTCCGCCAAATACAAAACTTCCAAAACGATAATTGGTTTCAAAAAGGTTGAATACTTTTTGATAATGCCAGTTATTCCTTGTTGATTGTTCCGATAAAAAACCTGCAGTTAAAAAAAGTATTAGAAAAATTAAAAAACTACTCCACTTAATTCGCTTAGGTGCCGCACCGTCATTTGGGATTCTTTTTTTACTAAAATTCGTAGCCAATCCTGCCAAGATTATAATTACAGGTATGGTCCATGGTGTTTTAAACCCAATAATAACAAGTATACCTGCTGCAATAAATATGATTTTAGTAATGGTGCTATTGATTGCTTTTTTATACAACATTAAAGTGGCACTTGCTATAAACCCTATAGACATGGGTTGTAAAAATTGCAACGACTTTAGACCTTGTTGCATATCAAAATGCGCATAGGCAATGGCCGCCAATGCCATGATACAAGTAGCCGGTGTCATCCAAACCAATAATGTTAAGGCAGCTAGTAATAAGCCGCCTCTTTTATAGGCAACCAATACGATAGTTTGGGTCGAAGATGCGCCTGGTAATAATTGACAAAAAGCATTGTATTCCAGTAATTCCTCACTGGTAATGTCCTTTCGCTGATCTACAAAACGATATTGCATTAAGCTAGTATGCACTTGAGGTCCCCCAAAAGCGGTTAGGCTGTGTTTAAACACCGCCTGCAAAAAATGTATATGTCGTTTTAGATTCATCGGCTGATATCTCTATAAAATTAAAATATTTTCAGAGATATTCTTCCAAAAATGCCCTTATAAGTGAATTATATAAGCCTACCATCTAATTCAACAACAGAAAATAGTATTAATACCTAACTTTGCACTCTAAACTCAATTCTGTTAATGCGCAATATTATTTTACTTATCATGGTGCTAGTAATGGCCAGTTGTTCAAAAAGTAATTATGTTCGATTTGCACCCATTTACGAAAAAGAAGCTATTGGTGAAACGCCCGACTATAGCAGCCTTACTTATTGGGCAGCACACCCAAATAAATGGAACCCATCGGATAGCGTTCCTAGATCTTTACTGAACAATTATACACCTGCAAAAAATGTAGACGTATTTTTTGTATACCCAACTAGCTATTTAGACCCAGCCATGCCTTATGGATGGAGTGCTTCCCTGAAAGACATTAAGACCAATATTTATACCGACTATAGTTCGATATTATACCAAGCAAGTGTATTTAATGAAGTAGGTAAAATTTATGCGCCAAGATACCGACAAGCACATATTAAATCTTATAATCCAGTTGGACATGAGGATACCGTTAAAGCAATTGCTGCTTTTGAACTAGCTTATTTAGATGTAAAAAATGCCTTTGAATATTATTTGGAACATTATAATAATGGTCGTCCCATTATTATTGCTTCACATAGTCAGGGCTCGACACATACCATTCGTTTGTTGAAAGAATATTTTGACAATAAACCATTAGCAAAACAATTGGTGGCTGCGTACGTGGTAGGCATGGCATTAGACCCTGCTACCTATACTTCTTTAAAAGCTTGCGAACAACCCAATCAAACAGGTTGTATTTGTGCATGGAGAACTTTTATGGAAGGCTATCAAGCGCCATTTGTGGGTAAGGAGCAATTTAAGTCAATCGTTACCAATCCGATTACTTGGAATAATCAACAAGCCGAAGTAGACCGAAAAGCAAACCCAGGTTCGATTTTATATAATTTCAATAAAGTAAGTCCAAGTGTTGCTGGCGCTATTAATCACGAGGGCGTGCTATGGACACCTAAGCCTCAATTCTTAGGAAATTTTTTACTCAGGACTAAGAACTATCATATAGCAGACTACAACTTTTATTATGTAAGTATTCGCCAAAATGCTGCACTAAGAGTACGTACATTTATCGACAACCAAAAAAATGAAGCCTCACACTAATTGCCTACAACGCTTAAAAATTTGATGCGCATAATTTTTAACTGCTCCCAGGTATAATCGTTTTCGCTTAATTCCTCCTGTGCAATTTGTAAAGAAGAAGTCTCACAATTTTTGAAATATTCTAAAATATCTTCCTGGTCATACTCGTCCAGCCATTCATCAATTGCATAATCCAAATTTAATTTTGTTCCACTAGCAGCAATGGTTTCCATTTCTTCCAACAAAGCATCCAACCGCAAATCTTTATTTTTTGCAATCGTCTCTAATGGAATTTTTTTATCTACATTTTGAATGATGTAAATTTTATTACTCGATTTATTAGCAACGGATTTCATCACAAAATCATCCGGCTTTTCAATATTATTTTCAGTAACGTATTTGTCAATTAAATCAACAAATACTTTGCCGTATTTGATGGCCTTACCCTTACTCACACCCTGGCATCTTTCTAATTCTTCCAAAGTAGTAGGATACAATGTAGCCATATCTTGTAGCGATGTTTCTAAGAATATTACAAAAGGAGGAAGCTTTCTTTTCTTAGCTTCTACTTGACGCATTTCCATCAACATTTCAAACAAGGGTTCGTCGGTCGTGGCCGCTCCTGCTGCACTAGCTTCAGTTTCGTCGTCATCGGCATTAGTGTCATCAAACACTTGATTCAAAACGATCTTAAACGAGGTTGGTTTTTTAATAAACTTCTGACCCTTAGTAGTCAACTTTAATAACCCGTACTCTTCAATATCTTTTTCAATCAATTTTTCCAACATGGCTTGGCGCACTAAGCTATTCCAAAATAATTGATCTTGTTCTTTACCAATTCCAAATACCGGCAATTTTTCGTGACGGTACAATCCAATTTGCGGTGTGTACTCCCCCATTAAAATCTGTACAACATAATCACCTACGAATCTTTCATCTAAGGCTTGTATTACTTGTAGTAATTTAACTAGCTGAGGTTTAGCTTCGATACTTTCTTTTGGATGTAAACAGTTGTCACAATTGCCGCAATTTTTGTCTGCCCAGTCTTCACCAAAATAATGCAATAAACTACGTCGTCTACATACACCACTTTCTGCAAAAGCAACTGTTTCGTCAATCAATTGTGCACCCACTTCTCTTTCACTTAATGGCTTATCTCTTAAAAAATGTTCTAGTTTGCTAACGTCAGTATGAGAATAATATAAAATACAATTACCTTCTAATCCATCTCTACCAGCACGACCCGTTTCTTGATAGTAATTTTCAATGGACTTCGGAATATTATAATGTATTACAAAACGAATATCGGGCTTGTCGATACCCATGCCAAAAGCAATGGTAGCAACAATTACCTGCACATCTTCGTTTAAAAATTGGTCTTGTCGGTCGGCCCTTAATTTTTGATCCAAGCCAGCGTGATAAGCAACTGCTTTAATATTATTGGCAATTAACAAATCGGCTAATTCTTCGGTAGTCTTTCTATTTAAAGTATAAATGATTCCACTCTTGCCCTTGTGTCCAGAAATATATTTTACAATACTTTTTACAGTCAACTCTTTTTTAATTTTAGGCTGTACTTCGTAATATAAATTGGCTCTATTAAAGGAAGAAATCAAAACCTCAGGATCGCGTAAGGAAAGATTTTTCACAATGTCGCTTTGCACTTTAGGTGTAGCTGTTGCAGTTAAAGCAATAATGGGCACTTCATTGTTAATTTCTTCCATCATTTCTTTCAGTCTGCGGTATTCTGGTCTAAAATCATGACCCCATTCCGAAATACAGTGCGCTTCGTCTACTGCAAAAAATGAAACATTCAAATCACTAAAAAAATCTAAATTTTCTTGCTTTGTTAAGGTTTCAGGCGCAACGTATAATAACTTGGTTTTGCCAGATAATAGGTCCGATTTAACTTCCTTGATTTGGCCCTTATTTAACGAAGAATTCAAAAAATGAGCAACCTCGTCTTTTTCACTATAGCCTCTCACTAAGTCTACTTGATTTTTCATTAAGGCAATTAAGGGCGAAACCACAATCGCACAGCCAGGTAACATTAATGCTGGCAATTGATAGCACAAACTTTTACCGCCCCCTGTAGGCATAATCACAAAAGTGTCTCTTCCACTTAATAAGGACAAAATGGCTTTTTCCTGCGTTCCTTTAAATTCTTTAAACCCAAAATGCTGCTCTAAGGCAGCTACAATAGCCGCTTTATCCAATCCATTTGACTGGACTGCTTCAGTTGCTGCTGATTTTGTGGTTTTTTTGGCTTTTGGCATCTATAAATATCTTAAAATCAATCTTTTCGGTAAATCAAGCTCTAATAAGTTAGCGAATTTATTGAAAGAATTGCTCAATTCAATCCAGTATTTTTCTCAAAACCTTTTTTTTAAGGTTTTCTTATAATTGGGGTATCGAAGATAATGAAACATTAACTTTGTCACTCGTTTAACACTTATGACAAATAGCATAAAATCCATCGCCGAAAGAACACTAGAAATTGAATTAGAAGCCATTAAAGGCCTATCGAATTTTATTGATCAATCATTTGAAGAAGCAGTAAAGGCTATTCATGGTACCAAGGGTCGATTTATAGTAAGTGGTATTGGTAAAAGTGCCATCATCGCTCAAAAAATTGTAGCTACTTGTAATTCAACTGGTACGCCTTCTATTTTTTTACATGCTGCCGAAGCCATACACGGTGATTCAGGAATGATTACACCCAATGACATTGTTTTAATTATTAGTAAAAGTGGCGAGAGCCCTGAAATAAAGAACCTGGTACAATTGGTAAAGCATTTCGGTAATACTTTAATTGGCATGATAGGCAACACCGAAAGTTATTTAGCCAAAGAATCCAATTGGGTATTAAACACAACAGTAAGCAAAGAAGCTTGTATAAATAATTTAGCGCCTACTTCATCCACTACTGCACAAATTGTTATGGGTGACTTAGTTGCCATGTGTTTAATGGAGTTGAATGAGTTTAAAGCCATTGATTTTGCAAAATTTCATCCAGGCGGTAATTTAGGAAAACGACTCACCCTTACTGTTGGACAAATCGCCAATGCAAACCCAAAACCTAGTGTTCAAAGTACCACTAGTTTAAAAGAAGTGATTTTGGCGATTTCAAAAAACCGATTAGGTGCAACCGCTGTGGTGGACAACAATAATTTAGTAGAGGGAATAATAACCGACGGAGACATTCGCAGAATGTTAGAACAACATAATAGTATACAAGATTTAACAGCATTGCAAATTTTTCATAAATCCCCCATTACCATTTCCCCTAACGCATTAGCTGTTGATGCACTTACTTTAATGGAGCAAAAAGATATTAGCCAAATTATTGTTGCAGATGCCGGTAAGTATATTGGCATGATTCATATGCATGATTTAATGAGAGAGGGTATTTTATAATTAAAAATAAAAGAAGGGATGAATAATAAACATCATTATGTAGCTATAATGGCGGGAGGTATAGGAAGTAGGTTTTGGCCAATGAGCAGAACTTCTTATCCAAAGCAATTTTTAGACGTATTGAATACTGGGAAAACCTTAGTGCAATGGACTTTTGAACGATATGCAAAATTTATTCCTGTAGAAAATATTTACATTGTTACTTCCGAAGAGTATGTAGATATCGTAAAAGAGCAATTGCCATTATTGCCAATCGAAAATATTTTAGCCGAACCAAGTCGTAAAAATACGGCGCCTTGTATTGCCTATATTTCATTTAAGTTAGCACAAAAGGATCCGGATGCAAC
>CANGIZ010000014.1 GCA_947454025.1 Bacteroidota bacterium
TGAATACGTATCTATCCTTAAAGGAGAAGAGAATAGCCGTAAGCAAAACAACAAAATCAACGGTTTCTTAATGATCGCGTTTTTGGTGTTAGGTTTTATTGGCGTGTACGTTTGTAACGACCACCTTTTTGGTAAAACTTTATTAGCACACGAAGCGGCAAGTATCCAAGGTGAAAAATTGGACCAAATGCTTTGGATCACTTTAATCATTACAGGTATTGTATTCGTGGCTACTCAAGTACTTTTATTTTGGTTCTCATATAAGTACCAAGAAAACGAAAACAGAAAAGTATTCTTCTTTGCACATAGTACTAAATTAGAATTAATTTGGACTGCAATCCCTGCAATCACTTTAACGGTGTTGGTTATTTTTGGCTTACGTAACTGGTTCTTCTTTACTGGTGACGCACCTAAAAATGCAATGGTAGTGGAAGTAACTGGTAAGCAGTTTGGATGGATTTTCCGTTACCCAGGAAAGGATGCTGTGTTCGGCAAAAAATATTATAAAAACATCGATCCTGCTACTAACTCAGTTGGTATTATTTGGGATGATAAATATGCTCAAGATGATATCTTAACTGAACAAACCATGTATGTAGTAAAAGGTCAACCTGTTAAATTAATTATTGGTTCAAGAGACGTTGTGCATGACGTAGGTTTGTCTGCTTTCCGTTTAAAAATGGATGCAGTACCTGGTATCCCAACAACTATGTGGTTTACTCCTAAATTCACTACGAAAGAAATGAGAGAAAAAACGGGCAACCCTAATTTCACTTATGAAATTTCTTGTGACCAAATGTGTGGTAATGGTCACTACTCTATGAAAGGTGTGGTGGAAGTTGTTGAGCAAGAAGAATATGATTTATGGATGGCTAAACAAAAGCCTCAATATTTTACTGCTTATCCCGACAAAGATCCGAGCGCAGTTCCAACTGCAACTAAAGCAGATAGCACAGCAACAGTAAAAAAATAATTTAAAGAAACTTTATTTAAATAGAACGTATGAGTCACGAAGCAGTTTTACATAGTCACGATAGTCATGGTCACGATGATCATGCACATCATGAAACATTCTTATCTAAATATGTGTTCAGCATGGACCATAAAATGATCGCGAAGCAATTCTTGATCACTGGTATGGTTTGGGCTGTACTTGGAGGTTTAATGAGTGTGCTTTTCCGTTTACAATTAGGATATCCAGATGCGAGTTTTCCTTGGTTAGAATCTATCTTGGGTAAATGGGCAAAGGGTGGTCAAATCACTCCCGAAGCTTATTATGCTTTGGTAACTACCCACGGTACCGTATTGGTATTTTTTGTATTAACTGCAGGCTTGTCTGGTACTTTCGCCAACTTCTTGATTCCATTACAAATTGGTGCACGCGATATGGCGTCTCCATTTATGAATATGTTATCCTATTGGTTTTTCTTAACAGCCAGCATTGTAATGTTGTGTTCTCTATTTGTTGAAACAGGACCATTTAGTGGTGGTTGGGTTGCGTATCCTCCATTGTCTGCATTGCACGATGCTTCTCCTGGTTCTAAATCAGGTATGGACTTATGGATTATTTCAATGGCATTATTTGTGGTATCTTCTTTATTAGGTGGTTTGAATTATATCGCAACTATTTTGAACATGCGTACAAAAGGAATGAGCATGACGCGTTTACCTTTAACTATTTGGGCATTGTTCTTTACAGCCGTATTAGGTGTATTGTCTTTCCCAGTATTGTTATCGGGCTTTATCTTATTAATTTTTGATAGAAACTTTGGTACTTCATTCTACCTTTCTGATATTTTTGTGAATGGTGTGGGTGCATTATCTAACGAAGGCGGTAGTGCTATTTTATACCAACATTTATTCTGGTTCTTAGGTCACCCTGAGGTATACATTATCTTATTACCTGCCATGGGTATGGTGTCTGAGATCATGTCTGTAAATTCTCGTAAACCAATTTTTGGTTATATGGCTATGTTAGGTTCATTATTTGCTATTGCAGTATTGGCCTTCCTAGTTTGGGCGCATCACATGTTCGTAACAGGATTAAATCCATTCTTAGGTTCTGTGTTCGTTCTATTAACTTTATTAATCGCCGTTCCTTCTGCTATTAAAGTATTTAACTGGTTAACTACTTTATGGAGAGGTAATATCCGTTTCACTCCTGGTATGTTGTTTGCAATTGGTTTTGTAAGCTTATTTATTTCAGGTGGTTTAACTGGTATTTGGTTAGGTAACGCTGCTTTAGATATTCACTTACACGATACGTACTTTGTTATTGCGCATTTCCATATTGTAATGGGTGTGGCTAGTATGTTTGGTATGTTCGCTGGTGTGTACCATTGGTTCCCTAAAATGTATGGTCGTTATTTAAATAACTCCTTAGGGTACATTCACTTTTGGGTAACTTTAGCAGGTGCTTACATGATTTTCTGGCCTATGCACTACGAAGGATTGGCTGGTATGCCACGTCGTTATTTTGATTTTAGCATTTGGGAAAGTTTCAAACAATTTGCTGAATTAAATCGTTTCATTAGCACGGTTGCAATGATTGTATTTGCTACACAAATTTTATTCTTAATTAACTTCTTCTATTCCATATTCAAGGGTCGTAAAGTAACAGATCTAAATCCTTGGAAATCTAACACATTAGAGTGGACAACACCAATTAACCCTGGTCATGGTAACTGGCCTGGTGAAATTCCTGAAGTACACCGTTGGCCTTATGACTACGGTAAGGATGGAGTGGACTTTATTCCACAAGATGTTCCAGTAGGCGCGAACGAATCAAGCCACTAAAAATTTTGATTATGCCCTGTTCAATCGGGGCATAATTTTTTATCTCCAAAAATGAAAGCAACTTTAAAAAATTACGGACAACTCATGAAGTTTACACTCAGTTTTACTGTAGTGTTCACTTGCGTAATTTGTTATCAGTTAGCGCCGAATATTAAAAGCTATAATTGGTTCAATATTTTACTATTGACTTTTGCGGGGTTGTGCATCACCGGAAGCGCTAACGCGATTAATCAGGCAGTTGAAAAAGATACGGATGCGCAAATGAAGCGCACTAGCAATCGTCCCGTTGCTGCAGGACGACTTACGCAACAACAAGCTTACGCATTTGCAATTATAACAGGGGTACTTGGTGTTGGGCTCATGTTGTATTTTAATATGGCCGCTGCATTGCTTTCAGCGTTCAGTTTGTTTTTATATGCTTTCATTTATACACCGTTAAAAAAAATAAATTCAATAGCTGTATTAGTGGGTGCTTTTCCAGGAGCCATACCTTGTTTAATTGGATGGGTAGCCGCTACTAATGAGTTTAGTGCTGGTGGATGGGTGTTATTATTAATTCAATTTTTATGGCAGTTCCCTCATTTTTGGGCCATTGCCTGGGTTTCACATACCGATTATTCCAAAGTGGGTTTTAAATTATTACCTGCAAAGGAAGGGCCTACTCGCTTCACCGCATTGCAAAGTATTATGTATGCTGTGCTAATGGTGCCAATAGGATTTTTACCACATTACTTTCACTTAACGGGTGAATGGAGCATGTGGGTAGTACTCGTTGCAAATATATTCATGGTGGTACAATGTGTACGTTTATATCAAAACATGGGTGTGCCTGCTGCAAGACGCGTAATGTTCAGTAGCTATATTTATTTACCAATAGTGTATTTATCCTTATTGGCGGACAAATTAAATTTCATACACCTATAAAATTTTGTTTATGTCAACTGATATTCAATTGGAAAAGAAAAAGATTCACCCTTATCAATATTATTTATGGGGTGGACTAGGGAGTATTGTAATGATGTTTGCAGGTTTAACAAGCGCTTATATTGTTAAAAAAAGCCAAGCCAACTGGTTGGATTTCGAATTACCGAATGTTTTCATGGCTTCAACAGTGGTTATTTTAATTAGCAGTTTCACCATTCAAATGGCGGTGAAAAAGCAAAAAGAGCAAAATGAAAATCAATACCGTGGTTTTTTGTCTCTAACGGCTATCTTGGGATTGGTTTTTATCATTTTACAAATACAGGGATTTAAAGCCCTAGAAGCCAATAGTATTGCCTTGATAGGTAATAGAAGCAATTCTGCTGCCTCTTTCTTATTTGTAATCACTGGTTTGCACCTTTTGCACGTTTTGGGTGGTATTGTTGCCCTAATTTGGATTAGTTTAAAGGCAGTTTCTTCCAAAAACAACATTGATAATCCTATGCCTGTAAAGTTGGTATCCAATTATTGGCATTTTGTAGACATATTGTGGGTTTACCTTTTTGTATTCCTGCGTTGGGTTGGCTAAACCCAAAAAAAGTAGGGTATTTTTATGCAAATATCCTTGATAGCCAATATTTTTGCAATGAAATTGAAATAACACATGTCAAATGTAACAACCGCTTCAACAAAGGAAGCAAAATGGTGGAACGGAGGGAAAAGTCCCTTTGATGTAGAGTACGGAAAAGTAATGATGTGGTACTTTTTAATGAGTGACGCATTTACTTTCGGTGCCTTCTTAATTGCTTATGGTACCGTACGTTTTTCTACAAACGGATGGCCTAACCCGAACGAAGTATTTAAAAGTTATCCATTCGCAGGTGAAGGTACCAACGCACCATTGGTGTTTGTATCTATCATGACTTTCATTTTGATTATCAGTTCTGTAACCATGGTATTAGCAGTACATGCTGGTAAAATGATGGATAAAAAAGGAGTGGTAAGAAATATGATTTTCACCATCATTGGCGGTATAGCATTTTTAAGCTGTCAAGCTTGGGAGTGGAATCACTTGCATCATGAAGGTGCTTGGTGGGGTATGAATCCATTTATCAATGCAGATGGAACCGCATCAACTACGAACTTCACTAACTTTTTCTTTACCATTACTGGATTCCACGGATTCCACGTATTTAGTGGTGTAGTTATTAATATCATCATGTTAATTATGACTTTGTTGAATAAGTTTGAACAAAGAGGTCATTATTTAATGATTGAAAAAGCAGGATTGTACTGGCACTTTGTAGACTTAGTGTGGGTATTCGTATTCACTTGCTTTTATTTATTATAAAAATTGAAAGCTTCTTAAAACGCTTTTAAAATATTTCAAAAAGATTATTATGTCAGAAAATACACACGAACACGGGGATCCAATAGCAGAGATTAAAAAAGTAACCATTATCTTATCTGTACTAACCATTATTGAATTGATTTTAGGATTTTGGATGATTGGAATTACCTCTGAAGGTTTGCGTTTAGCGATCAAAGGAACCATTGTTATTTTGATGTTGGCTAAAGCATTTTATATAGTTGCTTACTTTATGCACTTAAAACATGAATTAAAAAACTTAATCATGACTATTGTAGTGCCATTAGCATTGTTCATTTGGTTTATCACTGCTTTCTTATCTGATGGTAATTCATTCAGAAACCTTCGTAACACTTACGACCCTCACTTTAAAGCACAGTCTGAAATTAAAGTAGAGAA
Organism: Bacteroidota bacterium; assembly: GCA_947454025.1. Classification (GTDB taxonomy): domain Bacteria; phylum Bacteroidota; class Bacteroidia; order Chitinophagales; family Chitinophagaceae; genus Sediminibacterium. The sequence goes on from CANGIZ010000014.1 coordinate 5,486, forward strand.
GAAAGCAGAAGGCACGCATGCGACAGAAGAGAAGGAAGGTAAATCCGAGCCTACTGAAACCAAGAAAGATTAGTGAAATACTACTTTAATATTTAAAAACCATCCCATTCCGGATGGTTTTTTATTTTAATCCAATGTCTTTTAGGCTTTCCGTTGTAACTTCGCTTATTAATATTTTGTATGTCTAAAAAATCAATTTACGGTTTAATTATTGCCCTACTTATTCCGGTGCTTTGTTACTTGTGGTTAAAATCAGCAAGTGAAAGCGCAGTGATTATGCCACGTCATTATATATTAGACACTGTAGTAGAAAAGGAAGTAAAGGGTAAAACAGAAACAGATAGTATCTGGCATACCACCAAAGATATTCGCTTGGTAAACCAATTGGGGGATACCGTGAACTTGTACGATCAAAAAGGTAAAATAATTATTCTTGATTTTTTCTTTACCAGCTGTGGAAGTATTTGTCCAAAGCTCACGCACAATATGGTTAAGTTACAACAAGCATTTGTTAAAGGAGGTGATGCGCGTAAAAAACAAGTGGATACTTCCATTGTTCAATTTATGTCCATGTCGGTTGACCCAGTTAGAGATAGTGTTCCTGTGTTAAGAGAATATGCTAACAAGATGAATGTGATTTCTGACAACTGGTGGTTGTTAACAGGCAATAGAGACTCCATTTATAATTTTGCTTTTGCTGAAATGAAAGTGGATCAATTTAGCCAAGAACCAGTGAACCCCGATTTTGTACATACCAGCCGTTTTGTGTTGATTGACAAAAACATGCAAGTGCGCGGCTACTATAATGGATTGGATTCTACTTCCTTATTAAAACTAGCCAAGGATGTTGGTTATATTATGCTAGAGAAAGACCGCACCAAAAAAAGTGAGGTTTTTCAACAAATCATCGAACTAAGTTGGCTATGGCTTGTTATAGCAGTGCTTGTGGGCGGATTTGTTTATTATTTTACAAGTACTAGACAAAAGAATTAAATCAATTTTAAAAAATAATAGTAAAAATATGTTAGCACCATCCATTCAAAAAAATGACAAACAAGCTAAATTATTAATTGGCATTTTCAGTGCAGTTGTTCTTGTAGCAGTTACATTTTTAAGCAAGTTTACTTTGAATGTTTCATTGCCTTTTGATAAACATATTTTTGCTTTAGCTAATGCAATTATTAATACAGCTGTAGCCATTTTATTAGTAGCTGCAGTAATTGCGGTGAAAAATAAAAATTATCAGTTACATAAGTCTTTAATGTTAACGGCTTTATTGTTGTCGGTGTTGTTTTTAGTAACCTATATAGCACACCACTTGTTTGCAGGTGAAGCACGTTATGGTGATGCTAATTTTGATGGCGTTGTTTCACCTCAGGAAGCTGCTGCTGTAGGCAACTTGCGTCCATTCTATTTAATATTATTAACTACGCATATCATTTTAGCTGCGACTAGTTTACCCTTTATTTTATTTACCGCTTATCGTGGATTGACAGGGGAGTATGCCGATCATAAACGCAAAGGAAGAACTATGTGGAAGGTTTGGTTTTATGTAGCTGCAACGGGTCCATTGGTTTACTGGATGATCAAACCTTATTATAACTAATAGCCTAGTTCGATACTAGGGTCCCAGAATATTTTTTCAAAGTCCATTACGGTTTCGTTTTGGACTTTTATTTTTTCCTTTTCTAACAATTCTTTCATTTTGGTAGGTGTTTCAAAATGCGCTTTACCTGTTAACATCCCATTGCGATTTACGACTCTATGTGCAGGTACTTTTGGTTTTACACCATGTGATGCATTCATTGCCCAACCCACCATGCGTGAACTGCCACCTGTGCCAATGTATTTTGCAATGGCTCCATAACTTGTAACACGCCCCTTTGGTATTAAACGTACCACATCAAATACGTTTTGAAAAAAGTCCTGTGTTTTAGGCGTGTATTGCATGTGTGTTGCTTACTAATTCGATTCTAAATAAAACGATTTTATTATTCCATCGCTTGTTTACCATTACGCGCTAGGCTATCGTGGGTTTCAGTCACTTCAAATTCTGCAATCAGCTCTTTTAATTTTTCATCTAATTCCAAAGGCAATTCCTTGTCCAATTTAAATTGAAGATAATGTATGCGATTGCTACTTGCTATATTTAAACCTTCGTAATACGTTTTGATGGCGCATCGCGGATCCCATTTATCGGACTGCATAAATTCAGTTCCATAAACATCATCGGTTGCAGTAAGTAGGGTAAGACCGAATAAATCAATGATGGTTTTTGTAAACAAGTATAAATTAGGACTGTCTGTTTTTAAATGAACAATACCACCTGGTTGTAAAAATTGTTGATACAAACGTAAAAACTTGGGATGCGTTAAACGCTTTTTTGCTTTGGACAATCTTAATTGTGGATCGGGGAAAGTAATCCATATTTCGTTTACTTCGTCTTTTGCAAAGTATTGGGTTACTTGGTCAATTTGAGTTCTTACAAAGGCTACGTTTTTTAATCCATCTCTATTGGCAATACTTGCGCCTTTCCAAATTCTATTTCCTTTCAAATCTAATCCTAAAAAATGTTGTGTTGGGAACATGCGTCCTAAACCTACTGCGTATTCACCACGGCCACAGGCGAGTTCTAAAACAAGAGGACAATTTCTTTTTTCACCTGACAGTGTTTCAAAATAGGCAGCCCATTTGCCTGGCATACCCTGCGGATATTCCAACACATTTTCATATTCCTTAATAGCTGCAAACTTGATTAATTTTTTCTGACCCATGGCGCAAAGATACTTCCTAGAAAGGATTCTAGAGGAATAAAACTCTGATTTATTTTTCTTTATTCATTTTATACACGTATATTTATCGTACAAAATACACGTGTAATGAAAACCAAGTTAACACTTGTAATGGAAGATGAGGTTATATATAATGCAAAGCTATATGCAAAAAATAAAGAGGAGAGCCTTTCTTCTTTGGTTGAGAATTATTTAAAAGCAGTTGCTTTAGGTCAATCGAATGAAAACGAAAATAAGCGTTCAGTTAAAAAAGTCTCAAGTCCAATTGAGAAATACAGGGGAATTATGAATCTGTCGCCTGATTATGATCCTAAAGATGAGATTGCTAAATATTTATTAGAAAAATATAATAAACTCAAATGAAACATATTTTTCTTGATACTAATATTATTATTGATGTTTTTGCTGCAAGATCACCTTTTGATTTTTATGCAGTAGAAATTTTTAGATTAGCTGCTGAAAATAAAGTCAAAATATACATCTCTGCAGCTTCTTATACTACTATTTATTATTTATTACGCATACAAAAAATAGCACATAATAAATGCATCTCAATAATAGATGATTTGCAAAAAATGGCAACTGTCATTTCAGTAGATTCAACCATTATTTCCAATTCAATTAAATTTAACTTCCCTGATTTTGGAGATGGAGTTCAATACGCTTCTGCGAAATCTTTTCCCAAAATTAGTCTCATTGTTACTAGATATAAAAAAGGGTTTAAAAAAAGTAATATTCCTGTAGCAGATGCGAATCAAGCAGTGCTTTATATCAATACTAAATAAAAATTTAGCGTTTCATTAATTGCACTGCTTTTTGTGCAACCATAGGTGCAATAGCCACTCCCATGCCACTCATACGTACTGCACAATACACATTGGGTTGTAACTGTTTAATGATAGGCTTTTTAATAGCACCCATGCCCATCGTGCCGCTCCATCTTAATTCGATTTTTGGTTTTTTAGCACCCTTGGGTAAAATGCGTTTCATCATAAATTCTTCTAAAGTTTTTTGAATCAACTTGGAAGTCTCTAAGGAAGTTGTTTTTTCATTTTTGAAGTCCTTATTTCTTGCACCACCTAACAACAATCGGTTGCCTAGGTTTCTGAAATAATAAAAGCCTTCATCAAAATGGAATGTGCCTTTGAACTTTAAATTAGGAATAGGTTCGGTAACAAATACCTGTCCTCTAGCTGGCACTACATCTAATTCAGGGACTAATTTTTTTGCAAAGCCATTGGTGCAAATCAATAATTGTTTGGTTTCCAAGTTGGCTTTTAAATTTGTTTTAATAGTAACACCCTTTTCGTGTGACTTGAATTTTTTAACCTCTGTATTAAATAAAATTTGTACACCCTTCGCCTGCACTGCTTTTTGTAATGCCAATACCAATTTAGCTGAATTCAATTGACCCTCAAATGGACTAAAGGCCAAGGCATTTATTTTTTGGAAACCCAGCTTATTTATTTTTTTGCTTTCGTTGGTATAAATAGGTAAGTACTTTCCGTTTTTTTTAGGTGTTTTTAAAACTGGTGCTAAAACTTTATTTAAATAGGCTATGTCGGCATCTAATTTGCTAATATCATATGTGCCACCTGCTTCAAATAATTCATATCCTCCGAATTGGTCATAATCAATATCGTTTTTGCTAAATACTTTTTGAATTCTTTGTAGTCCATCATATCGCATTTTTACGGTTTCCAACATATTGGCTTCACCCATTAATTGCACATCGTACATTAATTCCGATATACTTCCAAAACAACTAAAGCCCGCATTGCGTGTACTTGCGCCCGATGGTATGACGCCGCGTTCTAATATGGTAATATTTAAATGAGGATGTTTATTAATTAATTCATAGGCTGTCCATAAACCTACAAATCCACAGCCTATGATTACTACGTCCTTGGGTGCATAGTAAGTAGATTGTTCCCATACTGATATTGCCATAACAATGCATTTAGGATACAAATATCACAATTATATAGCACTCTTAACTTGCTTTTTTAGCTGAAATGGAGCATATTGCATCCCATAATAGTAAAGGCGATGCGCAAAGGGATTTTCTTAATTTTTATAATGGTTGTTTTTGTTTTGAAGGCAAATGCGCAAACCACCCATACCCAAGAGTCTTGGTGGGACTATTTAAATCAAAATAGGTATAGTGAACATTGGGGTTCCTGGATCGATTTACAGTCTAAGTTAAAAGACAATTACGTTACTGCCATCAATGCCAATGAGTATACACTAGGCGCTTCCTATTTTCAGAACAAAAACTTTAAGTATACTGGGGCGGTTACCTATGTTGACAATTTTCCAGCAACTGGAAAAAAGTATCATTTAGCGGAATATCGTCCTTGGCAAATGATTCAATTGAACACCAGTACTTCAAAATCTAAATGGTTGCAATGGTTAAGACTCGAAGAACGTTTTAAACAAACGGCGGTGAATAACCTTGCAAGTGATAATTATGACTTTAATTATCGATTACGCTATTATGTATTGGCTCAATTTCCGTTGACTGCGCATCCATATGCTAAAGGTTCTTTCTCCTTTGTTACATCGGAAGAATTGTATTTGAACTTCGGAAAAAATATTGTGTACAATACATTTGACCAAAATCGTTTTTTTGCAGGCTTCTATTATTTCTTAAACAAAGACAATATTTTACAATTAGGCTACACCAACATGTATCAAAAATTTAATGCTCCTAATAAATATTTAAAAGGGGATGTATTAAGGGTTTCTATTTTTAACACAATTGATTTACGAAAAAGTAAAAAAACATCTTCTCCCATTAAGATCGATTAATTTATAAATGCCAGTAAGTTTCGGATGGCGAAAATCCACGTACTAAAAATTTAAACTTCCTAGCATTCGGTAATTCATAACTTCCTCTTCTTGTATAAATAGCTACACTCCCATTATTACTTGGGCCTCCATTAAAAGGAGGAAATACTTTAATCATGGCAATATCGTTTACATTAATCATGTTTACCATATCATCGTCTACTTTGAACTCGTCTATAAATATAGTTAAAGGTTGTCCTCTCCAATACAAGGTAGCGCCACCTAGTGCATTTGTCTTTTGCGTTATACCTGCCATTCGAGATTGTAAAAATGAAAATATATCCAAGGACCTTGCTATACTCTCCGATTCAATTCCATCAAATATAGTTGGGAAGCCACCTTTAAACAATCCAGTGCTATAAGCTTCGTCAAACTGTTCAATTTTTTTCTTAATTCTTGTATTAACAGTAACGGTCGTTAAGGTGTTTGGTTTGTTGTCCATTTTTTTATTAATGTCAAATTGATAATGCGCGGTGTCCATATTGGTTACACTATCACCTACTACAATAAATGCTTGCGCTGCTGCAATAGGGTCATAACTTGAATCTGCAGGGTACGCTATATTAATATCTAAATTGCTTCGCTTTCTTCCAGCCTCAAAAAAAATAAAATTAGCCGTATCGGCAAATGCAAACTTGGGTGTTTTAAAATGTCCCTCTTCATTCACATCCACTGTACCCATATAAGCAGGCTTGTTTTTCAACAACATTAAATAATTTAGCTCCTTTGTTTTGCTTTGATAGTTTTGTATACTTCCTTCGAGTCTTGGAAAAGCTTTTTGAATTAAAAATTGTATGGCATAATTTCCATCGGGTATGTCTTCGCCAATAATAATATTCGCAGCGGCTTCGCCTTTTATAAATGGAAATTTAAATTGACTTCTGTTTTTTTGATGGGTTGATTCAATCACTACATTTAGTATGGCACTTTGTAATTGATTGTTGCTAATATCCATATTGCTACTTAGTAATATGGTATCTCCTTTATGAAATGTTTTTTTATTGATTTGTATATAAAGCGTATCACTAGCCTTGCTTTGTATAAACAGCCCAATGCTGATGAGTAGCAGAAAACTTAATTTTTTCATGTGGTTTATTTTAGTAACGCGATTTAAAAGTAATGGATTAATGATTTCGGTAAACCCTTTTTCCTAAATAGTCCAAATTGTGCGATAATGCTTTATTTATAGCCATTTTCGGTATCGTTTGCGTAAATAAATACATTAAATAAATGTGAAATTTAAGTTAATATAAATAGACTTGTAGACGATTTACAGGCCACTCTGGCCCTGATTGCTAAACAAATTGCTTATATGAAAAAACTTGTATTGGGTTTTATGCTAACGTTTGCTGTACTTACGTTATTTGCACAAAACATGGCAGTAACTGGTAAAGTTACCGACGAGAACGGAGCCCCATTAGATGGCGTTTCAATTAAATTAAAAGGAACCAATAAAGGAACACAAATTGCAATGCCGGTAGCTGCCGTTTATACTTTGTCGGTAATTGGTAGTATTGGTGGGGGATACATTCCATTAAAATTAATTGGCAATAACTGGCCTGTGTTTAAAGCAAGAAAAACTTCCATGTTAATGTATGCTTTATTGGTATTCCCTATTTTGTTTGCGCAATATCTAGGTTCTTTAAATATGTGGTTGGCAGTAGTAGTAATTGGTATTGCTGCTGCAGCACACCAAGCCTGGAGTGCTAATATTTTCACAACTGTAAGTGATATGTTCCCTAAACATACAGTAGGATCTGTAACAGGTATTGGTGGAATGTTTGGGGCTATTGGTGGTATTTTATTATCCTTATTAGTGCAAAAGAATTTGTTTGTTCACTATCGCGCTATCAACCAAATTGAAACAGCCTACTATATCATGTTTGCATGGTGTGCGATTTCTTATATTTTAGCTTGGTTAATCATGCACTTATTAGTACCTAAAGTAAATGTGATTGAGGATTAATTTTTATTCCTTAGTGTCACCTGATACAATAAAAAAAGCCGCTTCCAAATGGAGCGGCTTTTTAGTAGCTGTAGGGGGAGGAAAGTAACCTATTGATATTAGCTATCATTTAAAATGATAAATAGATAATAAAGTATTGATAATCAATATAAATATATTTTTATTATCATTTAAAATAGCAACGGAATTCAATTTTAGTGTCACCTATAGTGTCACCTAATTTGAATTTAATTCGTAACTTTCCAAAAAGGGAAGGAACTATGTCACGTAAACCACAAGTCAATTTTAGATTAAAACCTGAAGGGAAAGATGGCTTTTCAAATATTGTATTAGACTTTGCGTATCAAAAGCGAAGGTTAAGATATGAGTTTGGGCAATCTGTAAAGCCAGCAGATTGGAATGAGAATAAGCAAAGAGTTAAGAACAAACTAACAACTACCAATGATGGCAAGTTTGCTTTAAATGACATGTTAGACAATTTGGAGATTAATTGTTTGCGTGCTTATTCAGAAGCCCTAAAGGATGGAATTCCTGATCCAATTATTTTAAAACAATCCCTTGATTTACTAATAGACAAGAATCATAACAAGGAAAGTGATCCCAATAAGCCAACCTTATTCACCCTTGCTCAAAGATTTATTAATGGAGAGATTAAATTTAAAGGCAAAGACAAGAGTAAGGAAACATTGGACAATTACGCTGCTGTAGCGAAACATCTTAGAGAATACCAAGAGTTTTCTAAAAGCAGGGTAGATTTTGATACAATTGATTTGGACTTCTTTTATTCTTATGTAAACTATCTAAAAAATATTAGGAACTTGAAAGTGAATACAGTAGCTAAAGATATAGCTATTATTAAAGTGTTTATGGGGGAGGCAGTAGATTTAGAGTATACGGATAATATGAAATTTAAGCACAAGAAGTTTGCATATAACGAAGAAGATACTGAGCATGTGTATTTAACTGAAGAAGAACTCTCTAAATTGTATGCATTAAAGATTAACAATAAGAAATTGGATGAGGTGAGGGACTTATTTATATTTGGAGCATGGGTTGGTTTAAGGTTTTCGGATTTTAGTAACATTAAACCTGAAAACATAATACAAATAAATGGCGACTATTTTATCAAAACGATTACCCAAAAAACAAAAGAGCTTGTTATTATACCATGTAATCCAGTGATCATGGAAATATTTGAGAAATATGCCGACCGACCGAATAAACTACCTAAAACAATCAGCAATCAAAAATTCAATGACTATATAAAGGATGTATGCAAATTGGCTGATTTAAATGAAGTAGGCAGGATAAGTGTAAGGCCAAAGGAAATTTTGGCCAATTTGGTTTCCAGCCATACCGCACGAAGGTCGTTTGCAACCAACTACTATTTGCAAGGGTTTCCAACAATTGACTTAATGAAAATAACAGGACATAGAACAGAGCGCTCTTTTTTGAAGTATATTAGAGTAAGTAAGCTAGATACTGCTAAAAGGCTGAGTGAGCATATAAAGGCTAATTGGAGTAAGAAATTATTGTCAGTTGCATAAAAAATATTAATCAAAATATGAATGAAATTTTAATGAAACTTTAAGGGTAGGAAAATAATAATCTAATAAAATATGAAATGATAATATCTTTTTAGCTCAACTTAAAAAGCGTATATATTTGAAGAAAAATCATTTAATAATTATTAAATGATTTGGTTTAGATAATGCCTAAAACCATTGACATTTTTTTTCTAAACCATTTAGTTTTTGCTAATTCGCTCTCTTTGAGACCATATTTATCAATTGAACTCTTATTGAATTTATCTTTCATACTAAAAGACTTGAAAAATATTTCAATATCATCTGATGTTAAGTATTCAATTATTTTTTCTTCTTCGCCTTTAATTCTATATCCGTCAGATTCGTTTTTAAATTCTTGGTATGATGAACGTGATTGTCTAAAAATTGAAATTATACTTAATTTTTTTTCATTCTTTTGTTTTATTATTTCTGATATATAATCATTTTTATTAAAACCTTGTAAATTAAGTTCCTCAATATTATCTGGATGGAATAAATAGTTTTCGAAACAATAGTAATTTAGAATATAATAATTTGGAAAATCTTTTTTTAATTTTAATATTTCAGCATCAGTTAAAAAATCTCTGTCTCTAAGACCATATCTTTCAGGCTGCATTCTTACTTGATAAAAAACATTATTACTATTAAGCTCGGGATAAAAAATATGATTTTCTAAATTTAATTGATTAAGTATTTCATGATTTTTATTTTCACAAAAAATAAATTTATCATTTGATAATTGAGCATTTATTATATCTGTTATTAATGAAGCTACTTTTATTTCTTCTAAACTTAATGGACATCTAATATCTTTAATGTTTTTATTTTCATATCGTTTTAAAACTTGGTTCTCATAAAAATGAGGCACGTCAAGTTCTTTACATTGAGAACATACACATGGAACCATTTCATCAACTTTCAATTTATTGAAATCTTTATGTATAGAATCAATGACTTTTCTTATGTGGAATAAATAGTCTCTTTTATTATTACCGCTTATCTCTATAGTAATTTTATTTTCAAAATATTTTTCTTTTATTAGTGCTTCCGAATCTTTATATTTTAAGAATACGCCAAACCTCCAATACATATTATTATTTATGTCTTCATTTAATTTTACAATCAATCTTGTCAAGATACCTTTCGGCATAAACTTATATCGATATTCAAATTTTAGATTGTCGGAGGAAGAATTCCAATTATTATCTACTTCATCAACTGGTAATAGCCTAGGAACTAAATACTCTCCTGTTGAAAGTTCAAAACAGAGATCGAATTTTTTATTTTTCATTAATGACAATAACTCTCTAATTTTTTGATTGTGCTCATCACTTGACCAAATTCTACTCAAATCGCTAATAGCAAATCTCCCTTTTTGCTCAATCACTTTTCTGTCATCAAGTATTTTATATACACCATTCGTTATCCATTCGTGATTAAGAAAAACTGTATCTTTTAATTCTATATCATCCTGAAAATGTAATATTACACCCAAATCATGAAAATACTCACTTAAGAATAGTGCACTATCAGATTTTCTATAATGTTTTTTACATATATCTAAATATTCTTTTTCACTTATATAATTTAAACCAGATTGTTTTAAAATTTCAATCTCTCTTCTAATATCTACCCATACTTTTGGCAAAGGGTTGCCTATGTGGGGAAGATTTGCAGCTAATTTTTTTAAAGTATCTTTAAATTCTGTCTTAGTATTTTCAAAACCATTCACCAGACTTAGCTTTTTAAAATCCACAATATTAGTAAAAGATTCTTTATAATCTTTTATTGGTAATTCCTTAGTTGGTTGATCGCATTTATTGAGTACAATGAATACTGGACTTTTATCTCCTAATAGTTTAATTATATTAAGCCAGTAAAAAAAATCATCATGACTATCCTCTTTTCTAGACTCGGTCACTAATAAATATATAGATCTTTTAGTTAAAAAAAACTGATGTGTTGAATGATAAATTTCTTGACCACCAAAGTCCCATATGTTAATTTGAAAGTCTCTTTGAATTTTTTCATTTATTTTGATAATTTCTGAATTAGGAATAACCCAACTATTAATATTTATGCCTTCAGTACTTTCCTCGTCGTTTAAATTAAAGTTATTGTCAATAAGAGCTTTTGAAATACTTGTTTTTCCTACTCTACCTTCGCCAACAATAATTAGTTTCACCTCATATAAATAATCTATTTCTTCTAATTCTTTAAAGAAAAAACGTATTGATTCAATTCCTCTTGCAACTATTTCGGGCGGCAACATATCGAATGGATTGCCTTCCAAATTCAAACTTTTTAGAGAGGACATATTAGCGACCTTGGGAGATAGCTCGGTTAATCTATTATTAGATAAATTTAAATATTGCAAAGAAGTTAATTTAGATATATTTTCACTAATATTAACTAATTGGTTATTTGATAAATTTATATAAGCAAGCTTTTTTAGTTTAATAATATCGTCAGGAATAGTATTAATTTTATTTCGCATTGATTCTTCGCAGTAATCATCATTGCTTAAATCTATATTCACTAAATTCTCATATTCATATATTTCATTTGGAATTTCCACCAAACCACAATTTTTTAAATCTAGAATACCCCATCCATGATTTCTTACATTATCTAATGCTGCTTGAATTTTTTTTGCGACTAACATTATATTAATATTTTTGAATTTATTTAATTTTACTTTTAGTACAACTAATTTTAACTATTTATACTAAATTAATATTGGTTTTCATAGGGATAAAATTTTATTAATTACTTTAAAAAAATTGCAAATTAAGGTACTATGTATTTTGTTATTCTTAGTTTTTCAAATTTTATACAACCCGTTCTTTATTGCATACTTAACAATCCCAATTGAGTTTCTTACATTTAGTTCATTCTTAATTTTAAGTCTAAGACCATCTATAGTCTTTTTACTTAAGAACATGGTTTTAGCTATTTCATCTGAATTTAACTCCTCACACAGGTAGTTAATTAGTTTTAACTCTTTTTCGTTAAAATAAATTGTTTTTTTGTAGTCGTCAGTTGATTTTTTAGATTGAATTAAATTTATGATACTACTTTCAACATTTTTACTATAATAATCGTCTCCATTCATTACAGAATTAATTGCTTTTATAATTTCTTCTTTGTCTTCGCTTTTTAAGACATATCCATTAGCTCCAGCATCCATCATATCCATGATTGAACTTCTTTCATCATTCATGGTTATTGCAATTACCTTGGTTTCATTAAAGTGATCTGTTATAAATTTAGTTGCTTCAATCCCATTCAATATTGGCATATTTATGTCCATTAGAACTATATCAGGCTTATGAAATTCAAAAAGCTTAATTAAAATACTTCCGTTTTCTGCCTCAGCAATTATATCAAAATCACTTTGGGATTTGAGCATAGTTTTTAGACCATCTCTATATAAAGCATGATCCTCAGCTATTATAATTTTAATTTTCTTAGACATATTAAATTGGAATTTTAATTAAATATTCAACTCCTTTATTTTTATTCAATATTTGTTCAATACTTCCCCCTAAAATTTCAACCCTATTGGTGATATTTGTAATTCCATTTCTATTATTTGATTCAAGACCTATTGTAATACCTATTCCTTCATCCTTAGTATTAATTATAAGCCTATTTTTATTTACAGAGAAATTCATATTCAACGATTCTGACTTTGAATGCTTTATTGTATTTATTATGATTTCTTTTAATATCCAGTAAATTTGAGCTTTTGATTTTTGATCAAATAACTTGTCTATATCGATTTCATCTAGATTTGTTATGGTTGTAATCCCTGCCAAAACACAATGTTCGTGAATCATGTCTTTTATGGCATTATGTAAGTTATTTTTATTTAATGCGCTAGGGTATATATCATTTGTTATTTTATGCAAGGTATTTAATCCCTCACTTACTGAATTTATGGTTTTCTTTAAGGTGTCAGTATCTAGGTTTTCTTTGTTTAAAGTAGATAGATACATTTTTGTAGTTGATAACAATGCACCAAATTCATCATGTAAATCTTTTGAAATTCTTCTTCTTTCTTCTCCTCTGCCTAAATACTCTGCGTTTAATTTTTCTATAAAAAGCCCCCTATTTTTTTGATACTGCTTGTATACCAAATATAGAAACAAGATTAGTACAAAGAATAACCCAGTTGCAATTATTAAAATGATGATATAAGTTTCTTTGTGTTCTTGATGCATGAAAGACAGTATATAAATAGGATATTTGTTGAAAAATTAACTAAAATATTAATATTCCCTATTGAGTCTATAATTTGAGTATTCCCATTGTAATTGTAGTATAAGAACTCAAATACTATTCTGAAAGATAGATTATATAGTAAACTAAGCATGATCACTATATTTCCTTCTTTAAAAAATGAGCTATAGTTTTTATTTAAATTTAATATTAAAGCAAATATGATATGACAAAAAAGAATAATTGCAGATAGGATATTAAAGTACTTTTCTGCTTCTTGTATTTTATGCAATAATGTGTTTTCAATTACCCAAAATACAATAGACGTTAGTATTATTATTTTATTTATCCTTTTATGGCCTATTATTTTTCCAATTAATAATATTAAAATTGTAAATTCTAATAAGAAATAAACATTTACTATAATATTTGCAACATTAAAATACCCTGCATTTATCAATCTATTTGTAATTACTTCAATTAAATAACTAACAATAATATACAAATAGAATGTTATGTAAAACTTTTCACCATTAAACAATTTAATTAGACTAATAATTGTAGGTATTAAACCAATTTGAACTAGTAAAAAGACAACATTTATATTCAAAGTAATTTTTTTATGATTTGATCATTTTCTGGAGGGCAAATCGGAGGACATTTTGTACTAACTTCAATAACATACTCATCGATGGCATTTACATTATTTGAAATACCCTGCCTTTTCATTGTTATTTCGTTTCCATTTGAATCAACACCTACAAAAATCGCACATATTTCTAGCTTCTCATTCATCCCATAATACAACCTAATTTTTACACAATCTGGTTGATTTAGAAGGGCGATAAAAGCATCTGAATCGTAAGTTTCTGTATTTGGTAATGTTAATTCATTTGGAAGTACCTTTGATTTATTTTCAAGGTAGGTTTTAACCATTAATTTACCATCAGTTAGAGGCATTAGATTTTTCATAAAATATAATTTTTAGCAATTATACTTATATAAAATATACTAAGTATCAGTATAAGTACTGATTATGACCCTTTGTTTGTTAGTTTTTTCTGAAGAAGTGTAAATTTTTCTTTCTCTGTTTTAAGAAGCTCTTCGTATAATCGTTTATTTTCTTCAACTGCTTCTACATACTTTTCTAATGGATTAAATGTACACTGATAGTTAAAAGCACTTGTGTCATTAAATGTATTAATAAAGTTATTTGCTGCATCCTCAGTCATTCTTTCAATGATATCTATAGATACGTTCATTGCTTTAGCTACATCTTTAAGGAATGCTTGATCTATGATTTCTTTTTGTTCAAGTTGACTAATTGCCTGCTGTGTCATATCAAGTTTTGTTGCAAGCGTTTCTTGCTTCATGCCTATAATTTCGCGAACTTTTTTAATGTTCTTACCTTGGTGAATGTTTTGCATATTATCCTAGTTGTATTTAACAAGTAATTAAAGGTAAAGTACAAGAATGACTTGAGAAAATTACAAATAATTTTAATTTCTCTAAAACTTGCTATTTTAATATGAAGTCAACAAAGAAAGTATCTAATACACCAGATTTGAGGGAAATATATTATCAAAAGGAAGTATTAGCTATTCTAAAACTATGGTTGTTGTATTCTAGTCAATTTAAAGAGAAAACTGAAATTGATAAATTCAAGTTATTTCATCTACAACTATCTAAGTTTATTAAAGAAAATTGGTAAATTAGAAACATAATTCTAATTTTTACTATTAGCATGATATTCAGGCATTAATTTAATTAATTTAGAAATATATTTCTAAATTTGTTTAATTTATTATCAAATATCATTATTTTTGACTAAATTAGAAATATATTTCCAATGAATAATCAACAAATTGGCAAAATCATTCAAGAAAGAAGAGATTATTTGAATTTAACTCAGAAAGATGTAGCTGAAATGGCAGGAATCACTTTTAAGTCTATATCTGAAATTGAGTTAGGCTTAAGAAATCCAACCTTAAATACCTTAAAGAGTATTTTAGATGTGTTGGGCTTAGAATTAACGGTTCAGATTAAATCCATGAACTAATGAAAGCAGGAGTGTATAATAACGGCATTTTATCTGGCATATTGGAAAAGCGACCAGATGGGACATATTCTTTTGAATATGATAAAGCGTACATACAAAATGATAAAAACCCATCTATTAGTTTAACCTTACCAAAAACTATCATAAAACATGAATCTCAAAAGTTATTTGCTTTTTTCTTTGGATTACTTTCTGAGGGTGTAAATAAGAATATTCAATGCAGATTGTTGAAAATTGATGAGAATGATCATTTTGGAAGATTATTGTTGACTGCACAGGAAGATAATATTGGATCAATTACAGTAAAACCTTTATAAGATGAAATGCTTAGGATGTTATAAAAAAGTAGAGAAAAATGAATATTGCTTATCATGTAGAAAGAAACTGTTTGATGGCAAGCGTGTTTCTAATGTACTTGAATTTGATAAACCAAAGGCAGAAAATATAACTATGTATAACGAGCATTCTAAAAGAATGTCAATTTCTGGAGTGCAATTAAAGTATTCTCTCAAATTAGTGGAGGGCAAGCTTGAATTATGTGAAAAGAATGGTCAATATATAATTAAGCCAATACCAACGGCAGACCATTTAGAAATGATGGATGATGCACCAGAGAACGAGCATTTGACCATGCAAATTGCATCACAAATTTTTAAAATCAAGACTGCACAAAACGCCTTAATATATTTCAAAGACGGAACGCCAGCTTATATCACCAAAAGGTTTGATGTAAAAGGGGATGGAACTAAATACATACAAGAAGATTTTGCACAAATAACAAATAGAACCAAAGAAACCCATGGAGAATCCTATAAATACGAGGGTAGTTATCTTGAAATAGGTGAACTGATAAAAAAATATGTGCCAGCATCCATGATAGCTATTGAGAACTTCTTTAAGATAATTGTATTTAATTATTTATTTTCCAATGGCGATGCTCACTTAAAAAACTTTTCATTAATAAGAAACGATTTTGGTGAAATGGAATTATCGCCTTCTTACGATTTAATGAGTACAATTATACATACTCCAGGTGAACGAGATTTAGCGTTAGATTTATACGATAAAGATCATGAGTCGGAAAATTATGCAACCTATGGACATTATGGAAGAACTGAATTTATTGAATTTGCAAAAAGGCTTGGTATAGTTGAAGTTAGGTATGGTAGAATTTTAGAAGAGTTGAAAAAAAGTAAACAAACTGTGATTAATTTCGTTGAACGTTCTTATTTGAAACAGAATGCGATGAATATTTATAAATCTACTTTTTCAGACAAATTTTCTAGAGTTATTGAAGGTTAGATTTTTGGGAATGACTGTTTAATTAAAAATCAGTATTAGTACTATTGTTTAGATAAAATATTTTCTCCACTTTACATGTGTTTAAAAACATGTAAAGTATTTCTCATGAAGAAAATGTTTTTATTTTGTATTTTTCTATTATTTGTAAGCCTTAAATCCAAAATTAAAAAAAGAAATTGGTTTATAGGTGTTGGAAATTTTCATGCCATTAATAAATCGAATTACTGCGTTTTCCTCAGAAACGAAAATTCAAATTATTGCCATGAACTAGGCATAGCTAATAAGAATTCAAACCCACTTGAAAATTTCAAATATTTTAAAGGCAAAAGATTTGAATTTGAATTTTCATTTGATAAAAAAATAATAATCTAAATTATAGTTATCAAGAAAGTAATAACAAAATTTAAATTTCTCTACTCAGTTAAATTACAAATATGTAAAAATCATATTAAGTAGAATAAAATTTAAATAAAATATTCTCTGGATTAAATATAAATTTTGATAATAGTATAAATATGATAAAACTTATTTACGATTTTTTGGTAAAAAACAAAGTAAGCTGTGATTATGATTTACTAAATAAAAGAATTTCCTCACACCCTTTTTATCCCTCACTTAATTCTGTTACAGATACTTTTGAAGAGTTAAACATTGAATATTCTGCATTTATTTCAGATAAAAAACAATTAGATTTATTAAGATTACCTCTTTTAATATTTGTAAATAATAATAGCTCAAATGATTTTGTATTAGTTGAAAATATAAATCAATTAATGACAAATAATTCATTATTTGAAAATTGGAATGGCGTTGCTTTGATGATAAATGAGAAGAAGGCCAAAATTCAAAAATTTAATTTAAAAGAAACTATTTACAATTTATTATTTGTCAATTCACGATATGTATTTGCTTTTCTGTTTTTTACCATCTTCATTTATTTTTTTTATATTTATAATATTTCGATTGAGTTTGTATTATTTTTAATTTTAAATTTTGTCGCAATATATATATGTTGGCAAATAATCAACTTTAATCTTGGGAGAAATAGTTTTGTAATAAAACAATTGTGTGGATTGGATAATTCAAATAGTTGCAGTAAGGTCTTAAATTCAAACATAGGTAAAATCAATAAAAATTTTGGATTAGGTGAAATCGGATTATCATATTATATATTTATTGGGATATATATAATTCTATCACTTGTATTTAAATATGATTTTTATATATTATATATACTTTCTTTTTTAAGTGTTATTAGTACATTGTTTTCTATCTATATCCAGTTATTTGTTTTAAAAACTACATGTAAACTTTGTATAATAATAATATTAGTTAACTGGATCCAATTTTCGCTATTACAAATAAATAGAATAGAAATAATCAATTTTAAAAATATTAATATTCCAAGTTTAAGTATTTTATTATCACTTTTCTTTATCATTTTAATTTCAATACTTTGTACTTACTTTATTAAATCTTATTTAACAAATGTATCTAAGATTAATCATCTTGAAATTGAAAAATTAAAATGGGAGCGAAATCCTTTTATATTTATTAATCAATTACATAACCAAAAACACATAAATGATGAGATTTGGAATGATGACCTATTATTAGGCAATAAGGATAGTTTAATTAGGGTTATTGTTATTATTAATCCATTTTGTGTCCCTTGTAGTGAATCTTTTAAACATATAACTGAACTTGTTGATTTACATAACAATAGCATATGTATTATCATTAGAATTATGTCAAATTCAAATGATATAAATGACAAAAGACGAGTTGCTTTTAATTGTCTTTTAAAAGCAATTGAAATGGGTTATTCTCTTAGGGATGTTTTGTATAGTTGGTTTAAGTATTTAGACTTGGATAAGTTTAAAAAAGCATACGGTTTAGAGGAGGAATTAAAAGACTTTACAGATTGTATTTCAAAACATGACAATTGGGGTAGGAGTATTGGAATTAAATATACACCTACATATTTTTTAAATGGTTTTGAAATAGTAAATCCTTATGATTTAGCTAGTTTAAAAATTCACTTAAACTATTATTTAGAACATATTACATTAACAAAAGTAGTGCGCAATACTTGAGTTGTTGTAAGCCAAATATTTGGCAATCAGGCTAAACGCTTAGTGCCTATTTTAAAACTAAGCAGATTTATAATTTAATATCTTTATTATGAAACAATTAACAAAAGATGAATTAAGAAAAATTGTTGGTGGATTAACATGCGTTAATTTTAGTTGCAATCAAGTTACACCGCCTGCTGGTTCATGTACAGTTAGTGGTGGTCCAGGACGTTGTTGCTGGGCAGCCTGCTAGGTACTTTAAATTATCAGGCTATTAAATAGCCTGATAATTACTTTTTCATAATCATTGTTTATTTATGTATCAAAAATTCACTTGCACACTGATTTTAATCTTTTTTTTATTTGCTTTATTTCCTAATGCATATACTCAAGCCATTGATAGTGCTTTAGCGCGTTTTAATGAAAATACCCCACAAGAAAAGGTTTATCTGCATTTTGATAATAGTAAATATGCTCCAGGACAGACTATTTGGTACAAAGCGTATTTAATGTCAGGTTTTCAACCATCAACAATTTCAAAAAACTTTTATATTGACTGGTATGATAATGATGGAAATTTAATTAGTTCTCAAGTTACACCTGTAGTTTATAGTTATGCGGCTGCAAATTTCAAAATACCTGATAGTTTTATTGGAAGTAGCATTCATGCTGTTGCTTACACTAAATGGATGAGAAATTTTGACTCGGCATACTTCTTTCAAAAAGAATTTCAAATTGTATCAGGTAAAAATATAATAGAAGCAAGAAGTTTTAGCAGTAAATCTTCTTCAATACAGTTTCTGCCAGAGTCGGGAACTTTACTTTCAAATAGATTAAACGTTGTTGCTTTTAAAGCAATAAATGGCTTGGGTCTACCTGAAAATGTAACAGGAATAATAAGAAACTCAAAAGGTGATTCTATTGTATCATTTAAATCTATACACGATGGATTGGGTAAGTTTCAATTTATTCCGATAAGTGGTGAGGAATATACAGCTATGTGGAAAGACATAACAAGTATAATACATAAAAACACGTTACCAATTTCACAAGATGTAGGTATTAATTTGAGTTTAGAACCTGGTCGTTCCAATAGAATATTTCACGTCCAAAGAACAAAAGAAGTGCCAGAATCTATGAAACAACTTATACTTGTTGGACAAATGAATGGCACTATATTGTTTATGGCAAAGTTAAATTTAACAGATAAACAAGCCATTACAAGCACTCTTCCTATAAATAAAATGTTATCTGGAATTTTACAACTAACACTATTTGATTCAGACGAAAAACCACTATGTGAGCGAATTATTTTCCTTAAAAATGATGACTACAAATTAAATGCTAACGTAAAAATAGATACATTAAGTACGGCAAAAAGAGGAAAGAATGTAATTGAGATTGAACTAAAAGATAGCACATATTCTAACTTTTCTTTGGCTATTACCGATGCTAATACTAACGAAATATCTGATGACAATATTGTATCTCATTTGCTGCTTAATGGAGAACTGAGTGGTAATATATATAAACCATCATACTATTTCAGTTCTAATGCAGACAGTGTGTCTAATCATTTGGACTTAGTGATGCTTACCAATGGGTGGAGAAGATATAATTGGAAAAATATATTAGAAAATCAAATAACTGATTTAAAATTTACACGAGATAGTGATTATCAAAATTTAAATGGTAAAATTTTAGAATATTCAAACAAAAAATCAAAAAAACCAGAAACTATTAATTTAATTTTTGTAGCTAAGGATTCAAGTAATAATATGATAACGCTCCCAATTTCAGATGATGGTACATTTATAAGTAGAAATGCCATGTTATATGATACTACAAAAATTTATTTTAAACTAAATGGTAATACTGCACTAAATAATAAAAACATAATAATTGAGAATAATCTATTCAAGACTAATCCAAGCATAATATACAATGACTTAAGGTCTAACTATGATACATCGGGATTAAGTAAACTCCAATACATTATTCAAGAACAAGCTAAATTAGACTCAATTAATAAACATAATACACTCAATGACGTTACTGTTTTTACAAAACAAAGATCAAGAATTAAAGAGTTAGATAAGAAGTTTACTTTTGGTGTTTTTTCTGGGGAAGCTGCTGCTGCATTTGATATGACTACTTTACAGAATGCAAGCCATTCTATAGATGTTTATGATTTTTTAGATGGTAAAGTTCCAGGTTTGGAATTTACCAGTACCGAAGGTGGTACTATGGCTAGAAAGGCAGAATTCAGAAGAGGGAAAGCATCTTTTTATTTGAATGAAAATTATATTAATGAAACAGAGGCAGCCAATATTGACATGAGTATGGTTGCATATATAAAGGTATTTAGCCCACCGGGAATATCTGGCCCAAATGGTAGTGGTGGTGCAATTGCAATTTATACTAAAAAAGGAGTAGAATTAAATTCAAAGGACTTTATTGCTAATGGAATGGACTATAAATTATATACAGGCTATGTTGGGTATAAAGAGTTTTATAGCCCTAATTATGCAGAAAAGTCGGTAGTCAATAATAAAGATTTGCGTTCCACTCTACTATGGGATCCTTGGATAATACTTGATAAATCAAATCAAAAAATAAAAGTTACATTTTATAATAATGACATCTCTAATTCTTTTAGATTAGTTCTAGAAGGAATGGATAGTAAAGGGAAATTAGTATCAATTCACAAGCAGTTGCAATAACATTAAATCTATTAATTTATGAAATTAATCTTAACGAGTTTTTTAATGGTAATATCTATTGTTACAATCGCACAGTTTAAAATTATTGGGAAGGTGTTAGATAGAGAAACTCAAAAACCCCTAGAAGGGATTAGTATATTTTTAAGTCATACTACTAATGGGACTATTACAAATGCAAAAGGTGATTTTCAATTAGAACATTTAAAACCAGGTAAGTACGAGTTAGTGGCTACTTCTTTAAATTTTGAAGACAATATTGTTTCGATTCAGGTTAGTCAAACCAATGAACCAATAGTAATTAGCTTAAATCCGACTGCAAATCAATTAAAAGAGGTCATAGTTGAATCTTATGATGAAAATGGTTGGGATAAATGGGGGGAGAGTTTCAATTCATATTTTATAGGCAGCCCCGATTTGGCTAAAAACTGTTTATTTAAGAATCCAGATGTACTAAAGTTTAAATTTGGATCTAACTCGAATAAACTAAGAGCATTTACCAATGAGAAGTTAATTTTTGAAAATAACTCATTAGGTTATAGGATAATTTATTTATTGTCTAAATTTGAAATAGACTTTAACAATAACACTTTTTTATTTAAAGGCTATCCTCTTTTTGAAGAATTGAAACCAAGTAATTCCAAACAGTTAGCCGAATGGAATAAGAATCGTAATGAAACATATAAAGGGTCGTTAAGACATTTTATTAGGAGCCTATATAATAATCAATTAGTTAAAGACGGATTTGAAGTAAGGAAGGTTAAAATTGTTTCAAAGGAGGAAGAATACAGGGTAAAAGAACTTATTAAACAATTACATAGTAATGTAGATAGGGATTCATTGGATTATTATACAAAAGTTAGAAATCTTTCATTTGATGAAAATAAAGTAACACTTAATTCTATTTTGTCTCGTGATAGTATTATTTCTAATTCAAGTGACCCCAATGCTAGATCACTTTATTTTCAAGAGAATTTACAGATTTTATACTTGAATAAAAGAATTCCAAATGGGTTTGCTAAAACCCTACCTGCATATAGAGGTTATGAACTAACAAGAACCGATATAAGTTTAAGGACAAATAGTCCAATTTTTATATATGCAAATGGTAATTACTATAATGGTTTAGAGCTATTAACGGACGGGTATTGGTCATGGTCAGAAAAAGTATCTACTATGTTGCCAAGTGATTTTCAATTTGATAATCACTAAATTATAATTTATAATATTTAAAATTTCAAACTTGTTTAAAAAACATTTTTTCTTTAAACAACTAAATGAAATGGATTGTGGACCAACTTGCTTAAAGATGGTCTGTAAATTTTATGGGAAAGATATTAGAACAGAGTCAATAAGAGAAATTTCTGGTTATAATAAACTAGGCGTTAGTTTATTAGGATTGAGTGATGCTGCTGAAAAAATTGGACTTGATTCTAAAGGGGTTTTATTGAAATTTGATGAGTTGGCTTCAAATGTTAAACTTCCTGTAATTATACATTGGGGACAAAATCATTTCGTTGTAGTATTGAAAATTATAAAAGCAAAAAGCCTCTCTAAAATTAATAAAGGAGACTATTGTATTCAAATTGCTGATCCAGCTGTGGGAATAATTAATTTAAATAAAAACGAATTTCTTGATAAATGGTTAAGTAAAAAAGAAGAAGACAAGACTTTTGGAGTAGCATTAATTCTTGAACCAAATAAAAAATTCTTTGATTTAAAAAATGAAAAAAAGAAATTTGCCAATTGGGATTTGATTATTAAACATATCAAAGGGGAGAAAAATAGAATATTTAAAATACTATTTGCATTAGTTTTATCATCATTAATTCAACTTGTCTTTCCTTTTTTAACACAGAATTTAGTTGATAAAGGAATAAATAAACACAATTTAAATTTTGTTACTATTGTCTTATTTGCGCAATTGATGTTAATGTTCAGTAGATCTACAATTGATTTTATTAAATCTAGAATTTTGTTGAGGTTGTCAACAATTGTTAATATTTCATTGTTTTCGGACTTTTGGAATAAACTTGTGAAGTTGCCAGTTTCACATTTTGAAACTATTCATACTGGAGACACATTACAAAAAATAAATGATAACAGAGAAGTTCAAAATTTTCTTACAGGATCTTCAATTAATATTCTATTTTCTTTATTCAGCTTTATTGTATTCTCAACAATTTTAATAAATTATAATATTATTTTATTTATTATATTTTCCATAGGAAGCTTTTTATACTTTATTTGGATAAATTTATTTTTTAAAATCAAACGAGAATTAAATTATAGAAATTTTCATCTATTTACGAAGGAAAATAATGCTACATTACAACTAGTTCAAGGGATGCACGAAATTAGAATGAATGGCGCCGAGAAAATAAAGACTTCTGAGTGGATTAATATACAATCAGACATATCTAAATTGAAGTTTAGGAGCCTTTCTTACACACAATTACAACAATCGGGTGCTTTAATTATAAGTCAAGGTAAAGATATAATAATAACATTTCTTGTGAGTAAGTATGTAATTGAAGGGAAACTTTCATTCGGAGCTTTGCTAGCTATTCAATATATTATTGGACAACTCGAAGCTCCAATTGAACAAATTGTATCCTTTTTGCAGTCTGCACAAGGAGCTAAAATAAGTTTAGAAAGACTAAATGAAATATATCAAATAGAAGATGAGGAAAAAGAATCTATTGAGTATTTAAAAAATTTACCAAATAATAAGAATATAATTTTTCGAAATCTTTCATTTAAATATCCGGGAAATGATAATGAGTATGTATTAAAAAACATTTCTTTATGTATTGAGGAAGGTAAGACTACTGCAATAGTTGGAGTTAGTGGAAGTGGTAAAACTACTATCTTAAAATTACTTTTAAAATTTTATGAAAATTTTGATGGCAGTATTGAGATTGGGAAAGAGAGTTTGAATAAAATTAGTTCTAGTTTCTGGAGAAAACAATGTAGTGCTGTTTTACAAGATGGGTATATTTTCAATGACTCTATCGCTAATAATATTGCAATTAGTGGAATTATAGATTTTGAGTTATTAAAAATTGCTGCTAAAAAGGCAAATATTTTAGAATACATCGAATCGCTTCCCAACTCTTTTGACACAATATTAGGTAGTGAAGGTTTTGGCCTAAGTCAAGGTCAAAAACAAAGATTATTAATTGCTAGGGCAATATATAAAAATCCCAAGTTTATTTTTTTTGATGAAGCTACAAATGCACTTGATTCATACAATGAAAAAATAATTATTGAGAACATGAATAATTTTTTTATTGGCAGAACCGTTATAGTGGTAGCACATAGACTAAGTACCGTAAAAAATGCAGACAAAATAATTGTTTTGAAAGATGGAAAAATTGTTGAGGAAGGACGTCATTTAGAGCTACTTGAAAATAAAGGTCCATATTTTGAACTAATTAAAAATCAAATTGATTTTAAAAAAGAAATTATCTAAATATTTCAAATTATATATAGATATATTGAGATTTAATATTTGAAAAATATATAAAATGTCACATTACTTGTCAGAATTAAGTATTAAAAATTTCAAATCTATTCAAAATGAAAATTTTGAATTATCCGCTTTTACACCACTTGTTGGATATAACAATGCAGGAAAATCAAATATCATTGAAGCTATAAAATGGTTACTTCGAAAAAGCACACTTTCTGAAACTGATTTTTTTGACATCACTCAACCCGTCGAAACGGAAGGCCGAATTTCAGGAATTTCTGCTTCAATTTTAGCACAGTTACCTGTTAGCCATCAAACAGCTATTTCCCCATTTTTATTTACAGATTCATTGTATATCAAGAGAGTTCAAACTATACCAAATATTGTTACATCGCAAATACGCCTTTATATCAAAGACCCATCTCAAATTGGGACTGCAGATGAATGGAGACTTAATCCTATAGGAATAGACCAAGCGATTCAAGTTCTATTTCCGGAACCGATTCACATTGGAGCAATGGAAAATTCAGAAGAAGATGTTAGTAAAAGTAAGAACACAACTACAATTGGCAAATTACTAGCAGAAATAATCGGACCTATACAAACTAGTTATAGTAGTCAGGTTCAGAATGCATTACTTGGAATAAAAGATCTCTTAAATGCGGATGGTTCTGCAAGGGCTTCAGAACTAAATGATTTTGATAAAGTAGTAAATAGTAAAGTAGAATCATTTTTTCCTGGTGTTAGTATCAAAATTCATATTCCGACACCTGAATTAAAGGAAGTGTTTTCTAAAGGGACAATAAAAGTATTTGAAAATCAAAATTCTTGTGGTAGAGATGTTTCTGCTTTAGGACATGGTGCTCAACGTTCTATTCAAATGGCTTTGGTAAGACATTTAGCTGATATCAAGAGGGTAACATCTGGAATGAATTCAAATACAATTTTATTAATTGATGAACCTGAATTGTATTTACATCCTCAAGCTATTGAAGTATTGAGAGATGCACTTAAAAAAATTTCTAATCAGGGTTATCAAGTGATATTTACTACTCATTCGCCTTTTATGATCACATCAACAGATGTTGAAAATACTATATTAGTCAGAAACAATAATAATATTGGGACCCATAAAAGAAATTCATTAAGGACAGCTATTACAAAAGTTGCCGCTTCATATCCTAGTCAACTGGAAATCATATTTTCATTGAGTAATTCATCAAACATATTATTTGCCGAGAAAGTAATTTTAGCAGAAGGAAAAACTGAAAATAGATTATTGCCTAAAATAATTCAAAAAATAACCGGACAAACTCTTGGACTTCATAAAACTGCATTAGTTCCGATGGATGGCTCTGGTAATACTCGTAAAACAATTGAAGTTCTAACTGCTATGGGAATTCCTACTAAAGCAATTGTTGATCTTGACTACGCACTGAGGGAAGGTGAAACACAAGGATTTTTACATGTTAGTGATTTTGATGTTAAGGCAATTAAAGACCACCTTGCTATTATTGCACCAACACATTTAATTTGCTTGTATGGAGGTTGGCCAACAAGTATAAAAAATGGTAGTTCTATGTCTCCTTCAGATGCAATTTCATTATTAGCAAGTGAAGAAGCAATTCAAAAAAATCTTATTTCATTGAAAGATAAAATGAAGAAAAATGGAATTTTTATTTGGACAAAAGGAGCAATTGAAAGTCATTTAGGTGGGATACAAAAAAATGAAAAGGGTTGGACAATCTTTAATTCAAGATTAGAAAAAGAAGAATTGGATGTCATTTTACCTAATGACCATGCTGAAATTTTCGATTTAGTATCTTGGTTATTTTCCTGAAACCCTAGTCTTGTAAGTACCCCTTATTTCAAACAGTTTTATTTAGAGCATAATCATTTTTAATAAGGTTCATTTTCCATTCATAGGGTGTTTTATTTCCTAGTGATTCATGTTGTCTTTTAGTATTATACTCCTCTATCCATTCGTCAGTTAATACCCTTACTTCGTTAAGATCAAAGAACAGGTAAGCATCTAAGATAGCTTCTCGATAGAGTCTGTTAAAGCGTTCAATATATCCATTTTGCATAGGCTTGCCAGGTTGGATAAACTGAAGGTTAATTCCTTTATCTAAGCTCCATAACTCAAGATCTTTAGAGGTAAACTCAGGGCCATTATCTGTTCTAATAGATACTGGTTTTCCTCTTTGTTCAATGATTCTATCCAGCGTGCGTATTACCCTTCTAGAAGAAAGAGAAGTGTCCACTTCAATAGCTAATACCTCCCTAGAACAATCATCCATTACGTTTAGTGTTCTAAATTTTCTATTACCAACCATACTGTCACTCATAAAATCCATACTCCAACTTTGATTTACCAAGCTCTGTTGAGCTAAAGGTTGTTTAACTCTTGCAGGAAGTCTACGCTTGCCTTTACGCTTCCTGTTTAGTTTTAATAGCTTATAAATCCTATACACACGCTTGTGGTTCCAAAGTTTACCACCTCTACGTAAATAAGCAAAGAGCTTCCTAAAACCATAGGTAGGATGTTTAAAAGCAAGTTCCTGTAAGGCTTCTATCGCTTCACTATCATCCTTCTTACTCTCGTAATAGAACTGTGATCTTGGAATAGCTATTAGTTTACAAGGCCTGCTCACTGGAACACCATACTCATGCACCAACTCCTGTGTTAGCTGCCTTTTTGTGGCAGGGCCCAGCCTTTTTTTGAGAACAAATCCTTCAGTATCTGATTGTCCATGGCTACATCAGCATACATCTTTTTTAACCTTGAATTTTCTTCCTCAAGGTCTTTTAACCTCTTTACATCAGAAGCTTCCATACCGCCGTATTTGCTCTTCCAATTGTAAATAGTGGCCTCTGAAACAGCGTTCTCTCGGGCTAGTTCCTTGGTGGTTCTACCACCTTCCTGTTGTTTTAAAATGGAAACAATCTGGGTCTCCGTAAATCGTGTCTTTTTCATATTTGCAGTTTAAATTTAAGCTTTTCGCTCTAATTTTAAACTGTCCGATTTTTAGGGACACTTACAGTCTAATAAGATTTTTTCGATAAATAGTATTTAAACAATAATTTATTTATGCTGAATTCCACAATTACATTTTCAAGAAAATAGATTTCAGAAATTATTGTATCTATTTAATAAACTTATTTGGAATATACTCTTCCCATTTAATTTTATCTTTTGGGCTTGTTTCACCAGTAATATTTTTTGCAAGTGATTCTAAGGCAATTTTTGAATTTAGTGCATTTTCATAGTCTTCAATATAATTAGAAAAAAACAATATATAATCCTTTTTATCCCTATAAGAATAACTGTTTACTTCAAAGAATTTATATATAGCATGATCAATAACTTTTTTGGGAAATCTTGGTGGTATACAAAGTTTTACTTTTTTTTCCAATGGTTTTGCGGGTATTACTAAACCATTGGAAAATATCATATCAACCTCTTCTTTTGTTAAAATAGGCTTGAACTCATAATTACTAGACTTTTCAAATTGTTCTTTATATAAGAAAGAGAAGAAGTGTTTAATTTCATCATTATTCATTTTACCATCAATTTTCTTATTTTTTTTAGCTTCCCAATGATCTACGATAAGATTAGTGGCATTATCTACACTATTCATTTCTACATCATCTTCATTATCAATTAGGGCTATACTAACTTTATTTACTTTAATCCATTGCTGTATTTTCTCATTAATTGACGGCAAAAGATAGTAATTGCTGTCTTTTGCCGTCAATCTGTGAAGGAAGTATCCATATTCTTCTTTGTTGCCATTATAGTTATCATATAACTGAAAGTCTATAAACTCTTTTATATTAGCTTTTGAAGCATCAAGTTCTATCAATTTTAATCCAAAAAGTACCTGAAAATGGTCATCATTCACATATGCTCTACTAAAGTTTAGGTTTCTATCCATATCATAAAAGTCATCTTCATGCTTAAAAAAATCTGGCACCATATTATTTGACTTATTTTCTTCCTCCAATTTTAAGTATTTTTCATAATAACCATTACTTTCTTGTGTAATTGGTTTTCTTAGGAATGGAGCAACCTCAGAATTAATCACCGCTTGTTTTAGGGCGCTTAAAATATGTCGGGAATCAATTGGTACTAACTTATTTTCAATCAATTTATTTGCAAAATCTTTTAATGAGGAAAGTTCTATATGGTATTCAATCTCTTGAGGGTAGTTCATGCCGTTAATTTTAATTACAAAAATACTAATTAATAAATTTTAATAAGCGGATGTCGATATCTTTTACTAACATTAAAAAATTATATGCAATTTGTTATCTCATAAAATAACAAATACACAACTGTTATTTCATAAGATAATATTTATTGATAAAAGTTTACGATGACGACGTACATAACGTTTACGTTTATTCTAAATACATCAATGATATCAATGGTTTTATTAAAAGACAGAATTAGTTTTGCTTTTTAAATCAAAGGATATGAAAATTGATGAAATAAGATTATGTGAATATTGTCATGGGGTTATTCCAGACACCCGTAATAAGAATAGTAAATATTGTTGCGACACCTGTTACTGTAAAAACAAGGCTGAGATAGCTATTGATATGCAAAAAAAGAAAGTACATGCACTCCTGATTTTAAAGAATGATGAGATAGTGCATGACCTATATTTAAAGTATGAGTCAAAGTTCTATATCACTGCAAAGGAGTTAATTGACAGAAACTTCAATTGGACAATTTACAATGCATCAATCACTATAAACAATTTACCAGCCAAATCACTTATTCGTTATGGCTATACATTATTTAATAATCAAACCGTTCAACTA
Organism: Bacteroidota bacterium; assembly: GCA_947454025.1. Lineage (GTDB taxonomy): Bacteria > Bacteroidota > Bacteroidia > Chitinophagales > Chitinophagaceae > Sediminibacterium. The sequence continues at coordinate 35,347 of CANGIZ010000014.1, forward strand.
TGGAAACTTTAAATTCACTACTTTCAAATGACATAGGATACCTGAATGCATTAAGGCATGCGCCAGCCGTTCCACCACTAGCACCTGCGGCAATAACACCTTCTGATATTAAACTACCAGCCAATAAGTTCAAGATCCCAACTTGGGGATGGATTTTAGCAGGGTTGGGATTATCTGCTTTCGTAGTGTATAAATGGAGGCAGTATCAAGAAAAGAATAAATCTAAGAAAATATAAGTTTTGGACATTTCAAATCAAATATTACTTAGCGGCATAACTCCGAATCAATTGGTTGAACTGTTAAGGCCAATGATAAGGGAAGAGGTGCGCCTTGTAATGTCTGAACAAGAAGAGAAGCTGATTTCGCCTGCTGAAGCATGTAAATTATTTAAACCTGCTATTACTAAAGCAACATTAACCTCATGGACGGAGAAGGGTTGGCTTCAATTACATAGGATAGGAGGAAGGAATTTCTACCTCCAGTCTGAGATATTAGCAAGTACTTTGAAGCTGGGGAAGTATAGGAGTCTTTGTGCTTAGAATTATATAGGGTGTTTATTCAGTATTAGTACTGATTTTTAAAACTCATTTATTTTTTATTTTGCAATATAATTACAAAATATATCCTGAAAGGTGATAATTCAAGTTTCAATCATGTTATATTTTAGATTAAACATTTTGGTGACATCAAAACTTTAACAAAGTCATAATGAAAGTATTACTTGATACGAATATTATCATTCACAGAGAAGCCAGCAAGATTTATAACCTTGACATTGGACAGCTTTTCAATTGGCTCGACAAACTTAAATACGACAAATATATTCACCCATTGACAATTCAGGAGTTAAACCGTTTTAAAGACCTAAACTCCTTGAAAACTATGAACATCAAAATTGAAAGTTATAATCAATTAAAACATCAAGCACCTTTAAGTGACACTATTAAACAAGTAAGCCAACAAGTTGATAGTCAAGAAAACGACCTTAATGACACACAAATACTCAACGAAGTTTTTGAAAATAGAGTTGATATACTGATTTCTGAAGACAAAAAAATACAAACGAAAGCCAAACTTTTAGGAATAGGAGATAGAGTTTTTCGAATTGAAACATTTTTAGAAAAGGTAACTGCTGAAAATCCTGAATTAGTAGAGCATAAAGTTTTAGCAGTTAAGAAAATTGACTTTGCAGAGGTTGACTTAAATGACAGTTTCTTTGACAGTTTTAGAAATGATTATACCGAGTTCGACAAATGGTTTAACAGCAAGGCAGAACAACCTTGTTATGTTTGTTATAGTGACAACAAACTGACTGCTTTCTTATATATTAAAATTGAAAAGGCAGGAGAAGAATCATATAGTGAAATAACACCTTTTTTTAGACCTAAGAATCGACTGAAAATAGGAACTCTTAAAGTAACTAGTAACGGCTATAAAATTGGAGAACGGTTTTTAAAAACAATCTTTGACAATGCTCTTTTGTTCAAGGTAGAAGAAATTTATGTAACTATTTTTGACAAAAGACCTGAACAAGAGCAACTCATAGAAATGCTCGAAGAATGGGGCTTTAAAAAACACGGGATTAAAACTACGCAAAACGGAGACGAATTAGTTTATGTTAGAGAGTTTAGCAAAAAAATACCTGTAAACATTGAAAATCCAAAACTTACATTTCCATTCTTTTCAAGAGAATCAGACAAATATTTAATAAGAATAGAATCACAATATCATACAGAACTATTTCCTGATAGCATTAATACAAGAGAAGACAAGGCAAAATATACCGAGAATGAACCGCACAGAAACAGAATAAGTAAAGTATATATTTCTCATTCACCAGACAGAAATTTAAAGTCAGGAGACATCGTACTGATTTATCGAATTGGCGAAACTTCACCTAAAACTTACTCAAGCACTGTAACGACGATTTGCATTGTAGAAAGTGTTAAATACAATTTTAAGGACTTTGACGATTTTTTTAATAGTTGCAATAGGAGGACAATGATTTCAAAAGTGGATTTGAAAACAAAGTGGTGGGATAAATTTCCAAAATATAAGCCTTTTGTAATCAACTTTCTGTATGCTCACTCTTTACCTACACCAAAACCAACACTTGGTGATTTGATTAAATTAGGAATATTCGCAGACCCAATGAGTTTACCCAAAGGATTTACTAAATTGACTAACGACCAGTTCAATGATTTGATTAACTTTGCATACATTAAGAAATAAGATAAATGAAAGTAGTATTATCAATAAAACCAGAGTTTGCGTTCAAGATTTTTGATGGGTCAAAGAAGTTTGAATTTAGGAAGTCAATTTTCAAAAATGTCAATATAAAATCAGTAATAGTATACGCTTCGTCGCCTATCCAACAAGTAATTGGAGAATTTGAAATTGACGAAGTTTTAAATTATGACCTTTCTACACTTTGGGACTTAACACAAGAATATTCCGGCATCAGTGAGGAATTTTATTACGATTACTTCGCAAACAAAGAACAAGGTTTTGCAATCAAAATCAAAAAGACAAGAAAGTATAGAAAGCCAAAATGTTTGAAAGAGGACTTTAACCTATCTCCACCACAATCATTTGCATATTGGACAGCCAAATGAGAAACGCAGAGCCCGAAAACTATACCTGCAAACTTAAAGAACGACAAAAAAGTAAAATTATGGACGATAACAGAAGAACAGACTTAGCATTTAAACTGCTTGACAATGTTCAAAACCTTATAAAGTTTGCAGACACTAAAATCAATGTTTTGCTTATAATTAGTGGCGTAACAACAACATTTATATTAACCAATTTTCAAGAATTTTTTGAATTGTGTCTTATTTCTAAAATAATTCTTGGACTGTTCTTTTTTTCTTTTTTAGTATTCATTGTTTTTTCAATTTTGACGATTTCGCCCAGAAAGGACAATCATACAGGAAATTCAGTCTCAAAGACAATTTATTTTGAGCACATTGCATCAAGAATTGAAGTAAAAGATTTTATGAATGACTATACAAAACTTGATGAGTCTGGTTTTCAATCTGACCTTCTTTATCAAGTTTTTGAAAATTCAAAAATTGCGGATAAGAAATTTAAGTGCTACAAAAAAAGTCTTATTTCATTGCAATTTCAGTTGTTATTTTTCTTTGTTTTAGTAGCTGTTAAATATTTTACATAATGACAAATAAGGAAATCCAAGATAAAGTTGATGCAATTCTTAAGGAACAGTTTACTCAATATGATATTGATACAATACCTGATATTGAAAACAATCCAGACAGCCGACTAACACACGGTAATACTGGCTTTTTAGGTGAGTTTACTTTTTTATACGTTGATATGCGAGGATCTTCTTCATTCACGGACAAACATCGTTTGCAAACTATAACGAAAATTTACAAAGCCTATCATCACTGTATGGTTGAGTGTATAAAAACTTATGGTGGACAAGTGAGGAGTTTTGATGGAGACAGAATACTTGCAATTTTTGCAGGAAGTAGTAAGTTAGATAGTGCAATAAATTGTGCTATGAAAATGGTTGGTTGTCGTTATGATATTCTTCAACCCAAAATTAAAGCAGTCTTATCTAATGATAATTTTTCTCTTGGGGTTGGTATTGCGACTGGGACTGCAATGGTTTCTAAAGCTGGAGTGGGATACGACAAAAACACAAGGGACTTAATTTGGATTGGTGACCCTCCAAATTTAGGAGCCAAGCTAAGTGATCATGCTGATAGTCCTTATTCCATTCATATATGCAAAACATCATTCGAGAAATTGGTTGACAATAACAGATACACGACAAAAGATGGTATTAAGATAGATATGTGGACAAAAGCAAGTTTTGATTTTAAAAACAAGCAAATTGAAATTTATAAAACAGGATATTATCGTTCACTCTGATAGAAAGCAGCAGGAAATAACACCTACCAAAAAAAAGAATTTCTTATTCTGATGTCAGTCTTTGGGTTTTTGCAACATTAGTTTTTTCAAATAATTTATTGCGGAAAAGACTCGCGCTTCAACGGTTTTATGAACCCCCATGTCTAAGTTAAACACCTCCATTTATATTCTTTCAGACAAAGTTAAGTTTCATAAAATTTATTTTAGTGTCACCTATAGTGTCACTTGCTACAAATAAAACAGCTCCTAAAACATTTATTATCAATGTAATAGGAGCTTTTTTTTGCTGTAGGGGGAGGGATCGAACCTCCATGAGGCAGTTAGTTGTAGCACAAAGTTCAGTGGTCGACCCTGGTCGCCTATTGCTAGACGGCTCTATGCTATATTTATCCCGTTATCCTCACCCCCGAGACAAGGGGGCATGTCTGCCAA
>CANGIZ010000015.1 GCA_947454025.1 Bacteroidota bacterium
GCTAATATTGTTTCCACGTTTAATAGCAGTCACCATACCACTACCTGTGAAAGGACGGCAAAAATAGGGTTTTTTTTGAAATCCTAAGCTAAATCTGTGTGTTTTGCTTCAATTTTTTGTCCAAAGAAGGAACTTGCCTGTTTTTCGAAGGTTTCAGCATTATCGGTTGTATAAAACTGAAGCTGGCCATTTTGGCTACAACTATTGGCTATTTCGGGGTGATTATCAAGGTATTGCGCTAAACTTTCGGATACAATATGACCCTGAGCAATGAGTTTAACCCCACTAGGTAAATAAGCCTTGATTTTGGCCTCCAATAAAGGATAATGCGTACACGCTAGTAAAATAGCATCAATGTCCTTAGATTGGCTAAAAAGTTGGTCTAAATAGCTTTTTACAAAGTAGTCTGCACCTGGTTGGTCATACTCCCCATTTTCAATCAGTGGCACCCACATGGGACAAGCCTGCTGATGCACATTCACCGATGGAAAAAACTTAGCCATTTCCATGATATAACTTTCACTTTGAACCGTACCTAACGTGGCCATAATACCAACATGCCCAGTTTTAGAATAGTTGCCTAATACTTCCGACGATGGTCGAATCACACCCAAAACTCTTTTATCTGGCGCTAAATGAGGTAAATCTAATTGTTGAATATTACGCAATGCTTTTGCCGAAGCAGTATTGCATGCTAAAATCACTAAGCTACAACCCTGATCAAAAAACCATTTCACTGCTTCCAAAGTATATTGATACACCGTTTCAAAGGATCTTGTTCCATAAGGAGCGCGCGCATTGTCCCCTAAATAGATATAATCATATTGAGGCAATTGTTTTTTCAATTCCTTTAAAATGGTTAATCCACCATATCCACTATCAAATACGCCAATGGGTGCCGACATAAAATAATTTCTTGCTGTAAAACTAAGAACCTCGTTGCATAACAACGAGGTTCTTGTAAAATATATTTAAAAAAGTATTATCCTTTTTTAGCAGGTGCTTTTGTAGCAGGAGCTGCAGCCTTTGCAGGTGCACCACCAGTAGCTACTCTGAAAGCTTCTTCAACTTCTTTAGGTAAGTTCAACTTTAACTTCATAGCAACACGAATTGTTAAGTTGTCAGCGATTGAAGGTTGAGCATAAGGTGATAAAGCATCTGCTTTTAACACCAATGTGTATTTGTTTTCAGCAACAACTTCACTTAAAGCAGCAGCCACTTTTTGTCTGTAAGGCAATAACAATTGCTCTTGCTTTTGTTGCATAGACTCTTGTTGGTATTGTTGCCAGTTAATTAACTTATACTTTAAACGATTTAAATCGGTAGTAGCCATTTCTAATGCTTTTGGTCTTTTAGCCAAATCAGCAGAATCTCTTTTGTAAATACTATCCTTTACTTGATAGTCTTTCAAAGTGTAGTTATATTCTTCCTGTAAAGAGTCTTTAGCATAAGATTGTAAAACAGTATCTAATTTTTCTTGGATACCAGGGAATAAAGCAATTACGCTTTGGTCATCAAAATAACCAATCTTAGTTTGTGCAGAAGCACTGTTTGTGAAAGATACTGCCACTAACAAAATGGCTGCGAATAAGAAACCTTTTTTCATTTGTTGTATTTTTTGTGTTTGTTTATACTTAATTATTAATGCCCAGCTCTTTTAAAATATCGTCGCTTTTATCAAGCTTTGGGTCAGCAAATATAATGGTTATTCCTTCACTTTTATCCAAAATGAAGTCATATGAACGAGCGGTAGCCATTTTTTGAACTGCATTATATACCTTATCCTGGATTGGTTTCACTAATTTTTGGCGCTCTTTAAATAAGTCCCCTTCATAGCCAAAACGCTTCTTTTGCAAGTCTCTTAACTCTTTCTCTTTCATAAAAAGTTCATCTTCGCGCTTCTTTTTAAGATCCTCAGAAAGCATAAACTGCTCAGCCTCATAGTTTTTGTACATTTTGTCCAATGCCATTTGCTTTTCATCGATCTCAGACTGCCATTGATCACCCAATACTTTAAGCTTTTTATCAGCTTCTTTGTATTCAGGAATTTTGTCTAAGATATATTTGGTATTAATTACCGCGTATTTGGATTGTGCTTGTGCAGCTATGCCAACAAACAAAGCCAACATAAAGACAACTACAATTTTATTGAATTGCATAACTATAGTTTTTCAAGTTATAAATCTATTCTGGTTCGTAACCTAACATAAACGTAAATCTACCTGCATCTTTAAGTGCATTGGATCCGTTTAAACGGTCAATACCTACACCGTAGTCAAATCCAAGTAAACCAAACATAGGTAAGTAAAAACGCATACCCACACCCACTGAACGACGAAGTTCAAATGGATTGTAATCCTTCATACTATACCAACCATTGGCTGCTTCAAAAAATCCAAGTGCATAAATGGTACTACTTGCAGCAAGGCTCAATGGATAACGAACTTCCATTGCATACTTGTTAAAAATAGTAAAGTGTTGCGTTGCAGTTTGTTGATCAGGGTTTATTTTAGGATTAGAATTTTGATAAACAGGATATCCTCTTTGCGCAATAATGTCGTAACCTAATAATGCAAACTGATTACTCAAACCAGCATCACCTAATTGGAAACGTTCAAATGGAGAAATACTTAGGTCGGTATTGTATCGTCCCAAGAAACCATATTTAGCAGCAAAGCGTAAAACGAATTGTTTATTATGATCTTCTCCAGCTGGCTTGCCCAATGGAATAAACCATTCCCCATTGAATCTCCATTTGTGGTATTCTAATAATTCAAATTTATTCGTGCCCGTGTTTATATTTGGGTCAATCAAAGAATAAGGCGGGGTTAACTGTGCACTTAACAAGAATGTAGAACCTGTTCTTGGGAACAAAGGTTGATCCACCGAAGTTCTTTGCAAAGCCAATCTAATATTAACGTTGTTTACATTACCATTTTTGAAGTTAGGTAAGTTGTATGGGTCAATTGGATAGTTCTTTAATGTGTATCGTGTAAAGTTTAAACCATAACTAAAAGAGAAATAGTCATCAGGCCAACTTAATTGACGTCCAAATGAAACGGTTGCACCCGTAGTTGAAATGTATTGATTATCGGCTGCATTAATACTATACATACCTGTTGTAGGATCAATTGTTTGACCATACTTTGTATTAAATATACTTACCGTTAAAGAGTTTCTTTTTACACCACCAAACCAAGGTTCTGTGAACGAAGTATTAATAGAACGGAATGCTTTACCATTACTTTGAACACGCACACTTAATTTTTGACCATCTCCCATTGGCAATGGATCCCATGCCGACTTTTTAAATAAGTTTTTAGAAGAGAAGTTGTTAAATGTAACACCCAATGTACCTGTTAAACCGATATAGCCACCCCAACCTGCACTTAATTCTAACTGATCACTTGATTTTTCAGCTACGCTATAATTAATGTCAACCGTACCATCCTCAGGATTTGGAACTGGTTCTGGTCTAATTTTTTCTTGATCAAAAAAGTTTAACTGTGAAATTTCACGTTGAGAACGAATTAATAAAGTACGGCTAAATTTATCACCTGGAATGGTTCTAATTTCACGACGAATTACAAAGTCTTTTGTTTTTTCGTTACCTGTAATACGAACTGTTTTAATGGTTGCTTGAGGTCCTTCTCTTAGTCTAATTTCGTAGTCAATTGTATCATTGTAAACAGCAGTTTCAATTGGATCTACTGCGAAGAATAAATAACCATCGTCTTGATACAAACCACTTATGTCACCACCTTCTGCAGTTTGCGTTTTACCTAATTTATTATATAAAGTTTCACGATTGTAAATCGCACCTTTTTTAATATTTAAAATTGTAGTTAATAATGAATCGGGATATTTTGTATTTCCTCTCCAAGTAATGTTTCCAAAATAATACTTGTGTCCTTCCTTCACTTGCATGTCAATATTTAAATTGCCAGCAGTGTTATGGTATACGGTATCCTTTTCAATCACTGCATCTCTAAATCCTAATGAGTTATAGAAATTCAACAAATTATCTTTTGCCTCATCATATTTTTTAGGATTGAATTTGGAAGAAGAGAAAGAAATTCTAGCGTATGGATTTAATATTTTTCTTGTCTTTGTAAAAGTCAAAAAGCCTTTTTCACTCATATACTCTTCAAAAGTATAAGGCGTTGTTTTAACAATCATTGCCTTGTCATGAATTGGGTATAAGGTCAATCTTGATTTTTCATGAATCTCTTTCAAGCTTTTCTTTAGTTTCCCTTCTTCAACTTGATTGCCTCCAAAGTTGATATTATTGATACGTACTTTAGGTCCTTTGTCAACCACAAAATCTAATAATAAATTATTTTTTCGAGTGGCATCTTTTCTTTCCTTAATAGTCACTTTTACATCCTGAAACCCTTTTTCAGCATAGAATTTTTTAATGCCTTCTACTGCTGTGATTTTCATGTTTTCGGTAACAACCCTGTTTGGCAATAACCCTGTTTTGCCAGACAACTCATCGTTGTCGGATTTACGAATACCAATAAAATTAAATTTAGATAAACGAGGGCGCTCCACTACATTTATTTCGATGTCGATTTGATTGTCTTGTACATCCGTTATATAAACACTCACATCGCTAAAGTAATTTTGGTCCATTAATTTATGGATCACTTTTGCAAAATTGTCACCGCCCGGAATGGTCACTTCGTCGCCGGCATTAATGGTTGAAAGAGATAATAAAAGTGCTTCGTCAAAGTTTTGATTACCAACTACTTTGATATTTCGAACCTTGTATTTTGTGGGCGTTTTTTGATTAAAAATGCCTATCAATTTTACATTAATTTGAGATACCGAATCCTTGGCAGGCGTTTCCTGACCATAAGAACTAGTTGACAATAAGAGCACGGATAAAACGCCTATAATAAATTGGAGAGATTTCTGCATCTGCTGGGGCTAAACATTTAGGTTTTAAAAGTGTCGCAAATTACTCGTAATATTTCAAAGTCTTTGTTAAAAAGCGAAAATAAACATATTAAATTAATTATTCATCTATTTGTACCTGTGCACTGGTCTTCCCAAACCTGCGTTCACGAGACTGATAATCGAGTAAAGCTTTCACTAAATCGGCCTTTCTAAAATCAGGCCAACGGGTATCGGTAAAGTACAATTCGGCATAGGCCAATTGATATAATAAAAAGTTGCTAATACGGCATTCTCCACTGGTGCGAATCATCAGTTCAGGATCGGGAAACGCACTGGTAGTAAGATTTTCGGAAATGATCGTTTCGGTAATTTGATCAATTTGCAATTGACCATTTTGTACTTTTTGAGCAATCTTTTTAGTGGCTTCCACTAACTCCCATCTACTACTATAACTTAAAGCAATAATGAGGGTTAACCCCGTATTTTGAGCGGTTTGCGCAGTGGCATCGGCAAGGGCCTGTTTAGCAGTATCCGGAAGCATTTCCAAATTGCCTATAAAACTCAATTTGATGTTGTTTTTATGTAAATCGGGGACTTCTTTAGCAATTGTGTCAACAAAAAGAGACATTAAGCCTGTTACTTCGGCCTCGGGTCGGTCCCAATTTTCAGTACTAAATGCATATAAAGTAAGATACTGAAGTCCAATTTCGGTTGCAGCCTCCACCACTTTCCGTACACTTACCACACCATGAAAGTGCCCAAATAAGCGATCTTGGCCTTGTTCTTGTGCCCATCTACCATTGCCATCCATAATAATGGCAACATGTTTCGGCAATCGCTTCAAATCCAAATTTTCCATAATGTAAAAGTAAGCAATCCCTAAGTTATTTGCGCTTAAAGAAACGGAAAAGCCCCTTTTTATTGGAGGCACTGTGTTTTTCTTTTTTAGCCTTTTCTGGTCCGTAGATTTTTAATAAATCGTAGGAAATGCCCAATTTAGCCGAAAAATATTGATCATTGCCCGAGGTACTTGCTTGAAATTTATTAATTGAACCGGCAGGTTGGTAAGCATCTAGATCAGAGAAATAATCTATTTTATCTGAATTGGTAAAGCGATATGTTGCCTCTCCAAAAATATTCCATGGTCCACTTATATTGTATTTAAACCCAATGTTGATAGGATAAACAAAAGTACGTTTAGTATTTGCATTAGGATTATTACTACTCCCTTTTATTGTTTTCCATCCTCCAAATCCAAACCCCAAATAAGGTGTAAATCTAAAATGTCTGTTACCATTAATAAATTTCAAAAAATTAAACTCACCCATAATACTCACATCATGTGCAACGCGTTCAAAGTGAAGACCCCTTTTAGTGTCATAACTATTACTTGACTGCAAATCATTGGCACCTAAAGCAATATACTCATAACTTACCCTTACACCTACATAATCATTTAATTGCTTTTTATAAAAAGCGCCGAAATTAGGTTGGTAAAACAATTTATCTGAAGCGATGTCTCCATGGTAATAGGAGCCACCTCCCATCACACCTACTTCTCCTCTGTTTTCGATGAGTTGAATATATTGCGCAGACAAGCTGTTTGCATAAAGCAAAATGCTCAATAATATTATGTACTGAATACTACGCATGTATTAATTTCTTTTATCTAATCCCCAAGTAAGCTTTGTTCTAAGGGTGGTTAAATAACTATTTTCATTTAAACGAATAAAGTGTACAGCAAAATTTTCCTTCTTCACTGCTAACTGAATATTTTTTGCAACAATTTCTTTACGCGCATCTAAAGCACAAATTAATTCTTCGGTACGACCTTCTATTTCAAATGAAATGACCGAAGTATCGGGTACCACAATGGAACGTACATTTAAATTGTGTGGCGCCACTGGAGTAATCACAAAGCTAGCAGAATCGGGAAATAGAATAGGTCCATTACAGCTCATATTATAGCCCGTTGAACCAGTAGGCGTAGCCACAATTAATCCATCGGCCCAATAAGAATTTAAAAATTCACCGTTTAAATACGTATGAATTTTAATCATGGGTGAAGTATCGCGTTTATGAATCGCAAATTCATTTAATCCAAATGGAGTTGCACCAAAAACAGGCAAATTAGCATCCAAATGAATTAAAGTTCTTTTTTCAATTACATAACTTCTATTTACCAATGCGTCCACCATTAAGCTTAGTTCATCTTTTGAAATAGACGCTAAAAAACCAAGGCGGCCATAATTAATACCTAAAATGGGAATATTGGTATCTCCTACCAACGTAATGGCATCTAAGACCGTTCCATCACCCCCTAAACTAATTAAGCAGTCAATTGTATTATGTAATTCGGATGAGCAACTAAAAGGAATTAAAGGCGTTTTTCCTGCAGGATTCACTAAGGCAAATTTATGAAGCAAATCCTCGAAAACATATATAGTAATATCATACCTATTTAGTTCCAATAACAACGCATTTAAGGATTGTTGTTGATCTAAATCTACCCCTCTACTATAAATGGCAACTTTCATGAATAAAATTAAAAATTAATTCCTCCGTGCAAATATACCCCTTTGTCACCCAACTGATTCACACTGTAATCAATTTTTATGACTAAATCATAAATGCTAAGAATATCTAAACCAACGCCAGCCGACCTCAATAAAGTATTAGATAATTTGCTTGAATTGGCGGGATGTTCGCTATACGCATAGCCCACATTGGTAAATGCCTTTAACCAAAAATGATATTTAATATCTGGAAGTCGTTTATTGACCTTATCTACGAGCCCAATACCGCTCGTTTTAGGCACATCGAAACTTCCTAATAAATAATGCCATTCTGCTTTAAAAATACTTCCAACATTGCCATCAATAACATAATATTCAAATCCATTCATTTGCATGTTTCCGTATCCCATTAAACGGCTATCCATATAATTTTGATTCGCCACAATTTTACCTTGACTATTAGATTCTAACAAATAAAAATGTGAAGGATTAATATGATGCGCATGCACTTTTCTAAATTGAAAAGAAGTTAAATTATACCCACCAGAAAATCTTTGATACATGCCTAATTCATTACTATTTCCTTCGGAAGGATAGGCATTGTAATCGAATTTTATTTTTGAATAAGAAAGATTAAGATCAAAATAAGAAAGTGTCTTGGTATAATTTGGGAAGTACTTAGGTTGTAATAATAACGCCGAATCATTGATTGAAGAATTGCCATAGCCGATTTGCAAACTATGTCTTTCAAACAAATTTGGGCGATAGAAAAAATTAATATTTGCTCGATACCCTTTTTGCATCACATCCTGTGTCTTAAAAAAAACTTGCTTATCGGCAAGGGTAGCTATATTGATTTCCTTTTGTGTAAAGTACTGCCAGCCTAATCCCATTCCAAAACGTAATTTTTTATCTAAATAAGGAAACTGGTATTTCACGACCGACTGTTGTGTGTAGCCTGTAATTAAACCAACGGTAAGCCTATCATTGTTTCCAGTGGCATTTGCTTGTCTAAAATTGATACCGTAATTCACCCGATCTAAACTATGGTGTTGTGTATTCCACCATTCACTTAGGTTTCGATCCACCCATTTAAAATAAGGAAGTGGAAAAAAATACCAACGTTCTGTTACCTTAATAAGAATATTTAAATTTTGACTATCTACTTGTTGTGCAGTTACCTGTGCATCTAAAAACAAGGAAGTATTTATTAATTGCTGTTTTGCAACTGTATTTAAAATTGTTAAAGAATCTTCCCGAATTTGACTGCCTACTTTATAAGGCAGCTCTCTTAAAATAATATAAGCCTTGGTTTTAGTGTTGCCTTCAATATCAATATGTGCTACTTTAAGTTGCGCATTGGCATTAAATTGTATTCCTATAAAAAAAAGAAATAGAAAACAAGGAGAAAGGTTTTTTTTAAACATCTAAATAATTCATTAAATGATGATAATGATCTTCGATATCATTGTTTAATGGGGAGTTACCAAAATAGTGTACTACCTGGTAATCATATCTTTGGAAGGTAGCAATAATGGCCCCAGCATCGTCCCTGTTTAATTTAAGGGTAACCAGTAATGCGCCGCTTGCTTCGTCAAAAAAACTATTCAATTGAACAATCTGTGCATTATTGGTTTCCACCAGTCTACTCATTTCGGCTAATGAGTATTGGAAAGGAGAAATAGATAAAACAATGATGGCTCCAGGTTGTGTCACTCCTAAAAATTGAGCAAGATTGTCATTAAGGTGTTGTTGCGTTATCACACCAATGCATTCTTGTTGCTCGTTTAAAACAGGTAAAATGGTTAAATGATGTTTGGTAAATAAATCAAGTGCAGTTAAAAAATGTGCCGACCCTGCAATGCCAATTCTTAAAATTTGATCACTTAATGTTGCCAAGTTATTAGATTCGTCGGTATCCAATAAATCGGCCTTATTTACCAATCCTATAAAATAATCATCTTTTACTACTGCTAAATGTTGTACATCAAAATCCTCCATGCATTGCATAGCAAAGGATACTTTGTCCTCCAAATGCAACATGGGCAACCCTTTAATTGCAATAGATGCAGCTAACATAATCTATGATTTAGGAAGCGAATTAAGAAAAGAAGCAAGTATTTCATTAAACTCATGTGGCACTTCCATCATTGGAGCATGACCACATTTATCAATAAAATGCAATTCACTATGCGGAATTAATTTCTTAAACTCTTCTGCAACAAAAGGAGGTGTAACTGTGTCATTCTTTCCCCAAATTAAACAAGTAGGCACTTTAATTTGGTTCAATTCCTCACCCAAGTTATTTCGAATTGCACTCTTTGCCAATGCAATAATTTTTATCACTTTTAAACGGTTTCTTGTAATTTCAAAAACCTCATCCACCAACTCAGGCGTTGCCATTGCAGGATCATAAAAAGTTTGGGCTGTTTTATTTTTGATATAATCATAGTCTCCACGCTTTGGATAACTATCGCCCATTGCGTTTTCAAAAAGCCCACTACTACCTGTTAATATCAAAGACTTTACTTTTTCGGGATGTTTTAATACATATACCAAACCAACATGACCACCCAACGAATTACCCAATAAGTTTACTTTATCGTAACCTTTATGTTCAATAAACTGGGTAACATATTTTGCTAATCCTGTTACACTGGTATGTAAAATGTCTAAGTCGAAAAGGGGTAATAAAGGCACAACCACTTTATGGGTAGTTCTAAATTTTTCAATTAAATCCGAAAAATTACTTAAGGCCCCAAACAAACCATGTAACAACATTAAAGTTTCTCCTTCACCTACTTCCAAGTACTCAAATTTTCCTTCTTTTTTAATTTCGTATTCCATAACAATCAATATGAATAAAGATACTTAATTCATTGCAAAAAAAGCCTATATGGGGATTTCAGGAGTGCCTATCCTCAATTATTAACAATTAGGTAAACTAGTTAACTAGCCTAATTTAAAGGATTGGAAAAGGTAGCGATACTGTGTTTAATGGAAGGCAGCCATTCCCCAATTTTGCCCATACAATAGGGCCACCAGGATTGTAAATAATGATAAGAATAAGTGTCTTTCATTTTGGCGGTTTCTAAAACCCCTAGAATTTGTAAAAAATACACAATAGCACTTAAAATAGTGAAATAAATAAATGCGTACAGCACAATTCCCAATAATTTATTTAACCACCCAAGCATTAACCATTCCGCAGTTTGTTGCAAGAGTCTCGATGTCCATTTAAGTATCAACATCACTACAATGAGCACCAATAAAAAGGAAATAAACGGTAACCAGTGTGAAGCAATTTTGGTATGCTCTTTTAACTGAATTGCAACCCAACCTGCAAATTGAAAAGCAAGAACAAGGCCAATAAATAAAGACATAAAGGACACTACGGCCCTGATGAATCCATTTTTATAACCTTGCAATAAAGCAATGATGAATATAGTTCCTGCAAGTAGGTCTAACCACATGATTAAGCTGTAAGTAATGATTTAGCCAAAGCCGAAATTACTTTACCGTCTGCTTTACCCGCTAATTGTTTTGTAGCAATGCCCATCACTTTGCCTAAGTCCTGAGGACCCGCTGCCCCCACTTGAGCGATAATGGCTACTACTGCAGCTTTTACCTCTTCCTCGCTCATTTGAGCTGGTAAGAATTTTTCAATCACAGCAATTTCTTCCGATTCTTTGGTTGCTAAATCCGCTCTATTTTGTTCCTGATAAATGGTTAAAGAATCTTTACGTTGCTTTACCAATTTTTGCAAAAGTTTCATTTCACCATCAGCTGAAATTTCACCATTCGCACCAGGTTCTGTTTTTGCTTTAATGATTTCGGCCTTGATTGCTCTTAGGCCTCTTAGTAAAACTTCGTCCTTATTTTTCATCGCGTCTTTCATTAAAGACATTACTTCTGTTTCTAAACTCATGATATACTATTTTGGATTTTGAGCAATTTGACTTGCTCTAAATTTTTGATAAAATGATTGGGCAAATGCTTTAAAATCATCTGCAATCGCCTTGTCCTGCGTAGCTCTTAGGTAAGTATCTCCCATGCCCATTAAATTCTGATAAAAGAAATCGGCCATTTCGTCCACCATCATATCCTTGGTCCAAAGATCAATGCGTAGTGCAGTTTTGTCGGTTGGATCCCAAAAAGTAAGCATCATTGCACGCGCGTCCTGTGCTTCAGTTGCGGTACTGTCTGATGCAGACCATTGAATATTTTGAGGAATTTTTTGTTCATCTAAATGAACAGTAACATTAATATTAGATTGATGCATTGTTATAGATTGTGCTATTTATTAAGCGAAAGTACAATTTTATTAAATAAGTCTAAATTGGCTCTTTGTTCATTGAGCTGAATAAGCCAATCTTTCCCCATACTAGCTCTTGATTGTCGATACACTTCGTCCTTATAATATAATTTAAAGTGGTTAGATAGGGCTTGTTTTTCAGCAAAAGAAAAAACTTCTCCTGCTTTTAGCCAAGTTGCCGGAAGCCCCATATTACTATCAAATAATAAAGGAATATCATATTGAGTCGCATACTCGACCCAAACTGATTTTGAACAATCAACCCCTTCCCATAATATAGCATAGGTAGCTGCTAACCAAGCCAAATTCAAATCATTGGCAAGATGTATGGAAATGGATTGTTTAAATTTATATCCATTAAGTTGTGCTAAAGCCGTATCTACTTGCTTTTGAGTATCAAAAATAAATACCAAATGCATGGTAGTAAGTTGCCATTTCTTAAAAATAGAAAACTCTTTTAAAATCGCTGTAAACCTTTCTACAGGCGCAAAAGCAAGGAAATAACTATTGCCATCCGATACGAGTTCTTTGGCTGCAGATAGTTCCTGCCATTCAAATTGAGCAGGTGGTACATTAGGTAAATAAACTGGTAAAAATTTAGATGCAAATTCGGGATATTTCACCTGCAAAATATCTAATACCCAATCATTGGTACATAAAATAGCAGAAGCATTTTGTAAACATTGCTTAAATTTTCGCTGAATCAACAAGCGTTTAAGCATCCATACCTCTTGTAACGCATTGGGTACAGTAATCGGAATAAAGAAACTGGGAAATGATTTTGACTTATCTAATTCGGTACCAAAATGCAACACAATTGCATTGGAAACCTGCTTAATAAATTGTCTTGCTTCTTTAAAAGATTGTGTGGTTACTCCTTCAATTCCTTGATAATCACAAAGCTGTGCCTCCGAAAAATCATCGCCAACAATAATAGGTTGCGCCTCCTTGCAGTGAGCGCATGAGCGAAGCATATCCATGATTTTCGCATGCATAATGGATTGCGGAATGGCCAATTGCGAAGTAGCTACAATAAATAAACGCATACGCAAAAATACACCATACTTAACAATTTATCCACCAATCATTTACAAAGGGTAGTTGCAATAAATACTCCCCTAACTTTGTCCAATGGCTATAGAACTGCAACAGTTAGATTTATTTGGGGATGCACCGAGCGCTCCAGTTCATATTAAAAGAACAAAGGCGGTAAAAGCTGTTGCCAAAAAGCCAGTGCAATTAACGGCAGCAGCACCTGTTCAAATGGTTGCCGAGGAGGCAGTTGAATTAGTGGTGAACGATAGTATTCCAACAGTATCTAGAACTCCAATGAATTTTGGAAAGAACAACACATCACATAAAAGAGGAAGAAAATCCTTCGCTTCAATGGAAGGAGATATCGATAAATTACAAGTACCTTCCTCGGAAGAGTTGGCAAAAAAATTATACTACCCCATTGGTGAGGTTGCGGTATGGTTTAATGTAAACACGTCTTTAATTAGATATTGGGAAAAAGAATTCAAACAATTACAGCCACGTAAAACAAGAAAGGGAGATAGATTGTTTAGGGTACAGGATATTGAATTTTTAAAACAGATCTATTACTTATTACGCGAAAAAAAATATTCTATCGACGGAGCAAAAACTTATCTGAAAAACAATAAAGAAAAAGCAGAGAAAGATATTGCCTTATTGAATAGTTTAAAAAACATCAAAAGCTTTTTGGTTTCTCTAAAAAGTAGTTTGTAGTAAAATACAATTACCCCTTTTCAGCAAATGCAATTTTATGATCATTTGCATAATTAATAGCAGCCAAATTCAACTCTTCTCTTAACAACTGAAATCCAGCAATGTCAATATGTAACGGCACTAAACATTCAATATGTATAGTGTGAAATTGCTTTCCTGACTCTGCAATAAAAACAGTGCTTGTCGAAATGTCTTGAATTGCTTGTATGGTATCTCTTAAATATTGTGCAAACTTACTAAGTGCATCGGCCGAAGTAGCAACACTTAATTGCAAATCCATTTCTATTTTTCTTTCCGTTCTTAAACTTATATTGTCAACAATCGTATCTACCATTTGTTTATTAGGAACAGAGATATAAGTTTTATTTTCAGTACGGATTCTGGTACTGCGCAATCCGATTTTTTCGATGGTACCTGTAAAACTATTTACTTTCACCAAGTCGCCTACAGTAAAAGGTTTGTCAAAAAAGATAATAAAGGAAGCAATAATATTCTCCAAACTTTCTCGCATAGACAATGCTACTGCAGCACCCACAATACTTAAGCTGGTAACTAAATTTCCAATATTTTCATTAAACACATAATGCAAAATCATCAGCACGCCAATGATGTATAGAATTACTTTAAAAAAATCTCTAAAAAATAATATCAATTGATCATCGGTTTGATCCTTAGACAATTTTGCTTTTTCTTCTAAAATAATGGCAATGAATTCAAGTGTACGTAAACAAACACGAATAAATAAAATAATAAAAATTAATTTTACTACCGACTCCATGAATAATTGCAAGGATACCTTATACAAGTGTACATTCCACAGTGCAGGAAATTTTAATTCATATAAAGCAACAATAGCAACCATGAAAATTAAGAACTTTTCAATGGGTACTACCAATCGGTGCACATGTGATTTTCTTAATTCGGAGTGATTTTTTTTATCGATCCAAGTGTAAATAAGACTCGCAAAAAAACGAGAAATCAATCGCTTAATAATAAAAGTAACTAAAAGAATACCTAAAATGACTAGATAGCTTTTAATGGGATTGGATAAAAATTGTTGATCTAAATTCATAATTTAAAATTTTGATACTAAGATTCCCATTTTAATAGTTGCATTTTTTCTCCATCAAAAACGCCATAAGTGTTTAAACGAATCCAATCACCTAAATTAATATAACGTGTGCGTTCATTAATAGCAAAGTCAATGGCATAATGTCGGTGGCCAAAAACAAAATAGTCAACCTCCCTATTTTTGGCCTGTTCCTTTGTGTAAACAATCAACCACTCATTGTCCTCGCCTAAAAAAACTTCATCGGAACTTCCTGTTTTAGCACGACTCTTTGCACTAAAATAATTCGCCAACTGTATACCTGCATCAGGATGTAGCCACCTAAACAACCATTGGCAAAACGGATTGGTGAATACTTTTTTTAAGCGCTTATAACCATAATCACCAGGACCTAAACCATCTCCATGTCCTATATAAAATTTTTTATTACCCAAATTAAATGGATGTGGCTCAAAATAAACTTTAGCGTTTAGCTCCTTGGTTAAATAATCACTCATCCATAAGTCATGGTTGCCCGTAAAAATATGTAATGGAATGCCGGCGTCACTAATTTGCGCTAAGCATCCTAATATGCGAACAAATCCTTTTGGAACCACCGTTTTATATTCAAACCAAAAATCAAAAATATCTCCAACTATAAAAAAAGCTGCTGCGTCTTGTTTTGCATTATTTAAAAAACGTACAATACGATCTTCGCGCTTTCGACTCTCTACTTCATTTGGAGCCCCCAAATGAAAGTCAGATAAGAAATATATTTTTTCCCCAGGGGCCAATTCCATGTGTACAGATTTATATAAAAATGCTAGTCGGTTAATTTATCAACTAAAAAACAATACACTTCCTTCGGTCCATGCACTCCTACTACCAATGTTTTTTCAATATCAGCGGTACGACTTGGACCCGTTGCAAAACTGATCATGGAAGGTATATGATCGGCTTCGTTTTTAAATTGTTGCAAACTATCTGAAATGTCATATACGAGTTGATGCGTATACGCAATACAAATATGTACAGGTGCATAAACGCTCGAAGTGCGACCACTTAATTGTTGGCTACTCAGCACAATGGTACCCGTACGCGCAACCAGATGTTCACACAAAGTAATCGAAGCATCGCAACTCGCTAAATCATCGGTGGTTACCGGATCAAACTGATACTCACTCATGTCATCGAGCCAACCAGATTCTAGAGAATATATTTTCTCCCATTTTTGTGACTTGATTAAGGCACTCAATTGCTGAGCCAATTCTCCCTCATCGGCACAATAAATAAACTTACCTAAAAGCTCCGTAAATTTTTGCGCAAAATCAATCGTCAATTCATGCTCAGTAGGAATAAATAAAGGCGTATCTGCAACCTGTTCAGGAAAAGGTACAGCCACAGGTGACTTTAGCGCCTGTTTTATTTTTTTTAATATTTTATTTCTAGCACCTTGCGATTCCATGTAAAATATTATTCATTATTCCCAGTGGCGTCTGCAGCATTAATAGTTGCATTGGCATGATCAATTGTATCATCAGTAGCGGAAGCATCTGCTGTATTATCGGCTGGACTTACAACAGTAGTTTCGGTAGGAGCAAAAGTTTCATGAACATCTCCATTTTTTCTTTCCTCAAAAGGACGCTTGCCTACCAATTCTTCCACATCAGATTTATGTAAAACTTCTTTATCTAATAATGCTTTTGCTAATTTTTCAACTTCTGCTTTACGCTCCGTTAATATTTGTAAAGTTCTTTGATATGCTTCGCCAATCATTTTTCTTACTTCTTCATCGATAATTTTTCCAGTCTCTTCGCTAAAAGGTTTTTGGAAACTATTTTCTTGAGAAGGATCGTAAAAACTTACGTTGCCAATTTTATCGTTCATTCCATAAGTAGTTACCATGGAATAAGCCATCTTAGAAATTTGTTGTAAATCGTTGGAAGCACCTGTCGAAATTTTACCAAAGAAAATTTGTTCAGCAGCTCTACCACCTAAAGTCATACACATTTGATCGGTTAATTGTTCAATTGTATATAAGTACTGTTCTTTAGGAGTGTATTGCGCATAACCCAATGCAGCTGTGCCTCTTGGCACGATAGTTACTTTTAATAAAGGATACGCATGCTCCAAGAACCAGCCACAAATAGCATGGCCCGCTTCGTGATAAGCAATCACTTCTTTTTCTTCAGGAGAAATGATTTTATTCTTTTTCTCTAAACCGCCAATCACTCTATCAATGGCATCTTGGAAATCTTGCATCTCCACACCACTCTTGCCTTTACGTGCAGCAATTAATGCAGCTTCATTACAAACATTCGCAATATCTGCACCTGCAAATCCAGGTGTCTGTTCTGCTAATTTATAAATGTCTAAACTTTCTGAAACTTTAATAGGACCTAAATGCACTTTGAAAATTTCTTGACGCCCTTTTACATCCGGACGGTCAATTGAAATTTGACGATCAAAACGACCTGGTCTTAACAAGGCGCTATCCAATACATCGGGACGATTGGTAGCAGCTAAAATAATAATACCTGTATCGCCACCAAAACCATCCATCTCTACCAATAATTGATTCAAAGTATTTTCACGCTCGTCGTTGCTCATCATGGCATTTTTACCACGTGCACGACCAATTGCATCAATCTCATCAATGAATATAATACAAGGCGCTTTTTCTCTTGCTTGTTTAAATAAATCACGCACACGACTTGCACCTACACCCACAAACATTTCCACAAAGTCGGAACCACTTAAACTAAAGAAAGGAACCTGAGCCTCACCAGCCATTGCTTTGGCTAATAAAGTTTTACCTGTACCTGGAGGGCCTATCAATAAAGCTCCTTTAGGAATTTTACCCCCTAAGGAGGTATACTTTTTTGGATTTTTTAAAAAATCAACAATCTCCATCACTTCCTCTTTCGCTTCCTCTAATCCAGCTACATCAGCAAAAGTGATATTTACTTTGGTACCCCCTTTTTCAAATAAAGTTGCTTTAGATTTTCCTACATTAAAAATGCCACCTGGGCCCCCGCTTCCACCAGCGCCACCGCCCATTTTACGCATCATTAACACCCAAACGACTACCAATAATACCAAAGAAAAAACGGTATTGGCAATAGGACCAAACCAATCACTTTCCGAGTCGGAACTACTATCTGGAATATTGGTGATGGCGTACTTCGTATAAATATTTTCCACTTCTCGATTAAAAGAAGCCCAATCGTCAATTTTATATTCAAACAAATAATTGCCCTTTACTTTTTCCTTGGGCAATTTGGTTTTGAATTTTTGAACGTAGAATTCTTTTTGAACACTATCCGCTTTAATATAAATGCGAACTACTTTCTTATTTTCTACTTTCACGAATTTTTCAACATCACCACTCGCCATTATTTTCACAAATTCATTGTGTGAAATGGTGTTCACATCAGGTGCCATTTGAAAAAAACGTGCCGACAATAAGGACAAGGCAATTAAGCCGTAAATCCAATAGATATTGAACTTTGGTAATTTAGGACCATCGCCTAAAGGACCTTTCTTTTTTGAATTATTATTCTCAGGTGTCATTTGTACTATTTATAGCTTTTGTTATGGAAGTATAACAAGTATCCTTAAAATTAGTTTTCTACATCATGCATTTTCGCATCTGCATCGCTCCACATTTCCTCTAATCGATAAAATGTTCTTGATTCTGGATGCATTACATGTACCACCACATTGATATAGTCAATTAGTAACCATTGTGCAGCCGTTTTGCCTTCACTTTTATAAGGCAGTTCACCACATTTGTGTTTTACTTCGTACTCAATATTATCAGCGATTGCTTTTAATTGAGTTGTGTTGTTGGCTTCGCAGATGATAAAAAAATCGGCAGAAGCTTCGTGTATTTTCTTAAGATCTAAGCTAATAATATTTTCCCCTTTTTTATCCTGGATGGCCTGGATAATAGTTTTGAAAATTTTACTGCTACGGGTAAGTTGCGTTGGAGATTTTTTACGATCTTTTAGTGCGGAAAGAGGTTCCAATAATGTTCGTTTTTATTTGTTAATGCCTTGTTAGTCAAATCATTTTGTGCAAGATATTGCTTGTAACTCCATGAAACGGCTAACTTTACAAAAATAACAATTCTTTGTCACCTGCCACACCAATTATCACATTAGGCGAGCCGCTCATAGAACTGTCGTCCATAGACAGTACCAATATTTATGCCATAAGCCAAGTGCATCATCAATTGGCCGTATCTGGCAGTTGCTATCGTGCTGAGTTTCAAACACAAGGAAAAGGTCAACATGGAAGGGTCTGGGATAGCGAACCAGGCCTAAACTTACTTTGCAGCTATGTTTTGGAGTTAAAAAGCTTGGATCCCAATAAAAATTGGGGGCCAAACGACCAAAAAGGGCTCTCTGCAGCTGTGGCAATTGGCGCAAAAGCCTTTTTTCAAGCCCACGCAGGAGATGAAACCCTTATAAAATTACCCAACGATATTTATTGGCGTGACAGAAAGGCAGGGGGAATTTTAATTGAGAATACACTTAGAGGGCAAGAATGGACCTGGACCGTAATTGGAATTGGATTCAATATTAACCAAACCCAGTTTAGTGTTCAAGCCAGCAAGCCAGTATCCCTGCGTCAAATAACTGGTAAGCAATGGGAAATAGCTAGATTGCAGACCGAATTAAGTAAGGCATTAAGCATCAGCATTCAAAATTGGTTAAAAGAAGGAGATGCTAAAACAATAGAAAAAATGAACCCATTATGGAAATCAAATTAACACAACATAGTAAAGGAGGAGGATGTGGATGTAAAATATCACCTGCTATCCTTTCTGAAATATTAGCAGCGCACAATATAGGTGCTAAAAATAATATTCCTCAATTGTTAGTGGGCAACGATAGTAGAGACGATGCAGCTGTTTATCAAATAGATGAAAAAACAGCCATGATTAGCACTACCGATTTTTTTATGCCGATTGTAGATGATGCATTTTCATTTGGACAAATTGCAGCAGCCAATGCCATTAGTGATGTGTATGCAATGGGAGGCAAACCCATTTTTGCATTAGCCGTATTAGGATGGCCATTGGCTAACCTGCCTGCAAGTGTTGCAGCACAGGTAATGGAGGGTGCGCGCAAAACCTGTACCGATGCGGGTATTGTGATTGCAGGTGGTCATAGTATTGATAGTCAAGATCCCATTTTTGGATTGGTAGTAAATGGATTGGTGGCTATAGAAAATTTAAAAAGAAATGATACCGCTCAAGAAGGTGATATGTTAATTATTACAAAACCATTAGGTGTGGGCATACTAGCAACTTCTCAAAAAAGAGGATTGTTAACTGAACCCGATTTAGCAATGCTTGTAAAACAACTTACTACGATTAATAAAGCAGGAGAAGCATTAGGAAAAATAAAAGGAGTACATGCCATGACCGATGTAACTGGTTTTGGTTTAGCAGGTCATTTAACTGAAATGATGGAAGGAAGTGGATTGACTGCAAAACTTTCTTACGCTAAAATTCCAATCATTGAACAAGCAAGAAATTATATTGCACAAAAGGCAATCCCTGGAGCCACCGCAAGAAACTGGAATGCAACCTGCGAGGGCATTGCATTACACGAAAGCATTGATGAAAAAGTAGCAAGTTTAATTTTACCTGACCCACAAACCAATGGTGGTTTATTAATTGCAGTGGATCCAAATTCATTGAGCGAAGTACAAGCAGTATTATCCGCTGCAGGAATTATATATACAGAACCGATTGGTGTGTGTGAAGCGGCGTCAGGAAAAAAAATAGTAATTAATGCCTAGCAAATAATGCAAACCATTATTCAAAAATAAGATTGCCCTTGTTTTTAATATGCTCAGGAGTTAGCTCTACCACTAGTTGTACGCCCTTAATGTCGCGAATGGTTTGAGAAATTTCTTTTACTTTCTCGTCTTCCACCCAGTCGCCACGTATCCACCATATAAAGTCCATATGCTTTAGTTCGGGCAATAAATATTCGCCATCAAACTGATTATGGTACACAAAATGTTGAATGGTGGTATTGGGCTCATCGGCTTCATACATGGAAAAATAATAGGTTCTACTTTTTCTTTTTAAGGCAATTTCATGCTCGGGATTAAAACGAAATTCAAAGCCCATATATTGATTCAATAACATGCAAAACTGAAAGTTTTTAATAGGCGCAGTAATGCCCAAGATGCGCGTTCCTTCAAAATCTTGTTCGTTAATCTCGTCCTGATTTAAAATTAGTTTTGCACTCATGAGCGAACCCTATTGAATTGATTGATTTTCCAAATCATTAAAATTGTATATCAAATTTAATTTCTTCTTTACCTCTTTTTATAATCAATGTAGTTTTATCTCCTTTTTTAAATTTACCCAAGGCTTGCATATAACCCATTACATCAATTAATTTGTAATCCCCTAACTGCACCAAAACGTCAGCAGCTTTCAAGCCAATTTTCTCTCCTAATTTACCTTGGCTAGTGCCCTCAATCCTAACCCCAGTGCCGGTAAACGCATAATCGGGCATTACCCCCAAACTCACCGTAAACTTAGTACTCTTGCCCATACTCTGTTCACGGGTTTTTAAAAAATCAAGCTTGCCATAACTGTCTGTGGTCTTGATAATATTTTGTACCAAACGCACAATATCTTTTTCACCTTCGTAATTAATTTTATCCCAATCGTCAGTTGCTTTATGATAATCGGAATGACTTCCAGTAAACATAAATAATACAGGCATATCCTTACGATAAAAACTTGCATGGTCACTCGGACCAGTGCCAGCGCTATCATAATGTGTAATTAAAGTGGTGGGTGTTTTTGTTAATACCTCAGCCCATTTACTTGAAGTACCAAAACCACCAATCGTTAATTTGCGTGCAGTATCATACCTACCCACCATGTCCAAGTTAATCATGTAGTTAAAATTGCCTTTGTAGGTAGGATGATCTAACCAATATTTACTACCTAATAAGCCCAATTCTTCTCCCGAAAAATGAATGATTAAGTAGTTATTATTTTTGGGTGCTTTTTTAAGTAAAGATTTTGCAATTTCAATCAAAGCCGCAGTACCACTCGCATTGTCGTCGGCACCATTATGAATAAAATTATTTAAATCCAATCCGTGTTTATCCTCGTTGTATCCTAAATGATCCAAGTGTGCTCCAATTACAATCGTATTTGTTGCATGGTTATTAATAAAGCCAACCACATTATGAGCTGTACGTGTAGGATGTTCAAATTCAATATTGGCATCAATAGTATAAGTGCCTAGTTCATCACTAAAATATTTTGTGTAGCCTTGTTTTGTAAAATAAACAACTGGCAATGCCAAGGCCTTTGCAGTATCATATTTATTAAACTGAATATTGTCCACCAAGCTTCCACTATTGTGTAAAAACAAAGCAGTAGCCCCTTTGCGTTTTAAATCTGATGCAGTGGTGGTAAGCCATTCATTCAAATCAAAATGAGGATTGCTTGTATTTTCCTCTAACACTTCATGTACATCTTTGAACCAAACTTGTTTTGATTCATTTAAAGCAATCGAAGCACGAGAACTAAATACATTGCTCCCACTATTTGAAAGTGCAAAAAAATCACTATCAACGAGTGCTGCTTGATTATTAATTTTTATAAAAGCTGTTGTTGCCAATTTCTTGCCCTCATCAATTGGAAAGTTTTGAATAAACCCTTGTTCTCCCATCGGTTCAATAGGTAAAGCCTGGTATTGTGCAACCACGTATTCTACTGCTTTTTGTTCTCCAATATTACCAGCACGTCGACCCTCTAATTCGTCACTTGCTAAATACTGAATATGGCCTTTTAATTTTTGAATTAATACCTTGTCAGCATGGTTTAATCTTTGAGCCATCACACCCAATGGAGCCAGCACTACCAACACTACTAATATTCTACGCATTGCATACATTTTGAGGAACAAAAATAAGTAAAGCAAATAGGAATTGAGTGATTGGCATCACGATAGTTTAAGATATCGGTCAATTTCTAATTTCGTAAGCCCTACCCAAGCATAAAACATAGCTTTGCGCACAATGAAAGCCGGTATACATATTGCTTTAGTGGGAAATCCCAACTGTGGAAAGAGTTCGCTTTTTAATGCCCTTACCGGCTTGAATCAAAAAGTGGGCAATTTCCCGGGAGTAACGGTTGATAAAAAAACGGGACAACTCACATTGGGTGGTCACCCCGCTACACTCATTGATTTACCTGGCACCTACAGTTTTTATCCAAAACGAGAGGACGAATGGGTTGCCTATAAAGTATTAATGGGCGTGGATTTAGAAATGCATACCGATGTGATTTTACTCGTAGCCGACGCGAGCAATTTAAAAAGAAACTTACTTTTTTGTAGTCAAATTATTGATTTAAAAAAGCCAGTTGTATTGGCATTGACAATGAATGACTTGGCTGCAAAAAAAGGAATCAAAATAGATATTGCAGGACTACAAGCCGATTTAGGCATTCCGGTAGTAGCTATTGATGCAAGAAAAAATAAAGGTTTAACAGAATTAAAGCAAGCACTGATTGGTATTATTGAAACACCGCGTTCCAAAAACCAAGAAAGTTTTATTGACAATAAAAATTTAGCGCCTGTTGCTATTGATGCTTTTAAAGCATTGTTTCCAACACAAAGTGATTATGCAGCATTACATTATTTAATGCACCATGAAGCATTCCCATTGGAAAATGAAATGCAGGATAAAATTGAACAAATTGAAATTGACAATCAATTTAACCATACTAAAACACAGGCCCAGGAAATATTACAGCGCTATGGACAT
Organism: Bacteroidota bacterium; assembly: GCA_947454025.1. Taxonomy (GTDB): domain Bacteria; phylum Bacteroidota; class Bacteroidia; order Chitinophagales; family Chitinophagaceae; genus Sediminibacterium. The sequence goes on from CANGIZ010000015.1 coordinate 23,351, forward strand.
ATACAGGAAATAATGAAACATCGGGTTTCTGAGCCTGATCCAGCAGCGAAGAAAAAAAGAACAGATATCCTCGATAATATTTTTTTACATCGTATTGGAGGTTATGCCATTTTGTTATTGGTGTTGTTTATTTTATTTCAGTCGGTATTTTGGATGGCAAAATATCCAATGGATGGAATAGAATGGATATTCACCAATGTAACCACCTACTTAAACCAGGTTTTACCAAACGCTTGGTGGGAGGACTTATTAGTGAATGGAATTGTTGCAGGCTTGGGAGGTATTTTTGTTTTCATTCCTCAAATTATGATTCTGTTTGGACTCATTACCATACTAGAGGACACAGGATATATGGCACGTATTAGCTTTTTAAGTGACAAGCTTATGCGCAAAGTAGGATTGAATGGAAAGAGTGTGATGCCCATGATTAGTGGATTTGCTTGTGCAGTGCCCGCTATTATGAGCGCAAGAAATATTGAAAATAAAAAAGAAAGGTTGCTTACTATTATGGTCACTCCCTTTATGAGTTGTAGTGCAAGGCTTCCTGTTTATACTATATTAATTTCACTAGTAATTGATAAAAAAATATACTTTGGATTTTTAAGTTTACAAGGCTTAGTAATGATGGGGCTATACCTACTAGGTATCGTAATGGCTTTACTAGCTAGTATGGTATTGAAATGGTTTATTCGCATTAAAGAAAAGAGTTACTTTATTTTAGAGTTACCTGTTTACCGTGCACCTCGTTGGAAAAACGTAGGAACAACCATGGTACAAAAAGCGAAAATATTTGTAACTGATGCAGGAAAAGTAATTATGGTGATTAGTTTGTTGTTGTGGTTTTTAAGTAGTTATGGACCAAGCCAACAAATGAATATTGTGGAGCAAACACATACACAACAAGTAATTGCACACCCTGAACAGCAAGCACATTTAGATAAAATATACCATACTCAAAAACTAGAACATTCTTATGCAGGCGTTCTAGGAAAAACAATTGAACCTGCTATTGCTCCTTTAGGATTTGACTGGAAAATGGGTATTGCAATAATTACATCCTTTGCCGCAAGGGAAGTGTTTGTAGGCACGATGGCCACTTTGTATAGTGTGGAAGCTGCAGACAATAGTTCGCTTCGTGAAAAATTGCAAGCTGCAAAAAGACCAGACGGCAGTCCAGTGTATAGTTTTGCGGCCGCCCTTTCACTTATGATATTTTATGTATTGGCAATGCAATGTATGAGTACACTTGCTGTTGTAAAAAGAGAAACCCAAAGTTGGAAATGGCCTACCATCCAATTTTTCATGATGACAGGCCTTGCTTATTTGATGAGTTGGCTAGTGTACACTATTACAAAATAGCCACAATCTTACCGTATTAGAATACTAATAGAATATTACCAACCACTAATTGCTAAAATCTCCGCAGTGTGGTCTTTTGTATCAGGTTTTTCAATAATGTGTTGCACCATACCTGCTTCGTCTATTAAAAACGTGGTACGAGTGGTCCCCATATAAGTGCGACCCATAAACTTCTTCTGTCCCCACAAATTGTATTTATCTACTATTTTCTTGTCCTCATCGGCAATTAAGGAAAAAGGAAGATCATATTTAGCAATGAATTTTTCATGAGAAGCTACGGAATCCACGCTTACGCCTAAAATAGCTATCCCCTTCTTAATCAACTTCTTATAATTATCACGCAAATTGCAAGCTTGAGCTGTACAACCTGGAGTATCATCCTTTGGATAGAAGTATAAAACCACTTTTTGACCCTTAAAATCGGCCAAAGCCACGTTTTTTCCGTTCTGATCTACCCCTTTAAATGCAGGAGCTTTTGCCCCTTCTTTGATAACTGCCATAATACTTGAATTGTGGTGAAGATAGGATTTAAAAAGCACAAAAATGTTTAGGCTGGAAAAGCGGTAAAATGCGGTCATTTTTTGGTAGATTTGCGCAATTTATATTTTTGTAGACATGCCTAGAGACACATCCATTAAATCCGTATTAATTGTAGGTTCTGGACCCATCATTATTGGACAAGCCTGCGAGTTTGATTATTCAGGTTCACAAGCTGCTCGTTCATTAAGAGAGGAAGGAATTAAAGTCATTTTAATCAATAGCAATCCTGCCACGATTATGACCGATCCTATGATGGCCGATAAAGTGTATTTATTGCCATTGACGATTGAGAGTTTAGAGCAAATTTTACAAGAAAATCAAATTGATGCGGTGCTACCAACAATGGGAGGACAAACTGCATTGAATTTGTGTAAAGAAGCCGATGAAATTGGATTGTGGAAACAATACAATTGTAGAATGATTGGAGTAGATGTGGCTGCAATTGATACAGCAGAGGATAGAGAAAAATTTAGACAATTAATGGTGAAGATTGGAATGGCTGTAGCGCCAAGCCAAGTTGCCAATAGCTTTTTAGAAGGAAAAGAAATTGCACAAAAAATTGGATTCCCTTTGGTAATACGTCCATCATTCACATTAGGTGGAACAGGTGGAGGATTTGTGCATGATGCGAGTGAATTAGATGCGGCATTAGAAAAAGGATTGAAAGCATCCCCAATGCATGAAGTGTTGGTAGAGAAAGCGGTGTTGGGATGGAAAGAATATGAATTAGAATTATTAAGAGACCAAGCGGACAATGTAGTAATTATTTGTACAGTTGAAAACTTGGATCCAATGGGCGTGCATACTGGTGACTCTGTAACTGTAGCACCCGCAATGACATTGAGTGATACAGCATTCCAAGAAATGCGTAACAAGGCGATGCTTATGATGCGTAGCTTAGGAAACTTCTCTGGAGGTTGTAATGTGCAATTTGCATTAAACCCTGCTACGGAAGAATTAATCGCAGTGGAAATTAATCCACGCGTGTCTCGTTCATCAGCCTTGGCTTCAAAAGCAACAGGATATCCTATTGCGAAGATTGCTGCTAAGTTGGCAATTGGTTATCACTTGGATGAATTAAAAAATCAAATTACACAAACTACATCGGCTTATTTTGAACCCGCATTGGACTATGTAATTGTAAAAGTACCAAGATGGAATTTTGATAAATTCAAAGGAGCCAACGATACTTTAGGATTACAAATGAAGAGTGTGGGTGAAGTAATGGCCATTGGAAGAAGTTTCACCGAAGCCATTCAAAAAGCATGTCAAAGTTTAGAGAATGAATCAATTGGCTTAGGATATTACGGAAAGAGTTTAATGAAGAACGAGGAATTGATGGAGTATATCAAGACACCGAAATGGGATCGTATTTTCCGTATTAAAGATGCATTAATGCAAGGCTCTACAGTGCGTTCTATTGCAGCAGCAACAGGAATCGACAACTGGTTCTTATATCAAATCAGAATCATTTGTGATGTAGAAAAAGAATTAATGAAACATACATTGGACAGCATACCTGCTGAACTAATGAAGGAAGCTAAAAAGCATGGCTTTAGCGATATGCAAATTGCAAAATTATTGCATAGCGATACAAGTGATGATGCGGTATACGAAAAGCGAAAAGCATTAGGCATTACTAGGGTTTACAAAATGGTAGATACTTGTAGCGCAGAGTTTGAAGCAAAGACGCCCTACTTTTATTCCACTTTTGAAAACTAATCATCTAATTAAAAATTAACTTACTGCTCAAAAAGCAAAATCTATAAGATATGAACGTAAAAGACATCGTAGCGCAAAATGAAAAAGAAACCAGAGCTGGATTTGGTGATGGTATATTAGAAATTGCTAGAGAAAATAAAGACGTAGTAGTATTAACAGCCGACTTAGCAGGTAGTTTTAAGTTGGGACCTTTAATGAAGGAAATGCCAGATCGATTTATTGAAGTAGGTATTGCCGAGGCCAACATGATTGGTATTGCAGCAGGCTTAACCATTGGCGGAAAAATTCCGTACACCACAACATTTGCTGGATTCAGTACAGGTCGTGTGTATGATCAAATTCGACAATCCGTTGCTTACTCCGATAAGAATGTAAAAATTTGTGCATCGCATGCAGGTTTAACATTAGGGGAAGATGGAGCAACACACCAAATATTAGAAGACATCGGATTAATGAAAATGTTACCAGGCATGACAGTTATTGTGCCTTGTGATTATAACCAAACTAAAGCTGCAACGAAAGCGGTAGCAAGTTACCATGGTCCAGTGTACTTACGTTTTGGCCGACCAAAATGGCCCAACTTCACAAAGGAAGATGGTTCAGATTTTGTAATTGGTAAAGCACAAATATTAGCTGAAGGAACTGATGTAACTATTATTGCTTGTGGTCACTTGGTATGGAAAGCAATTGAAGCAGGAAAACAATTAGAGGCTGAAGGGATTAGTGTAGAGGTAATTAATTTACATACCATTAAACCATTGGATGAAGCAGCAATAATTAAAAGCTTACAAAAAACAGGTTGTGTAGTAACCGCCGAGGAACATAACATTATAGGTGGTATGGGAGATGTGGTTGCACAAGTAGCTGCAAAAAATTGTCCAGTACCTCAGGAATTCGTTGGAACGAAAGATACATTTGGCGAAAGTGGCACACCCAACCAATTGTTAACGAAATACGGATTAGATGCAGTGAATATCGTAGAAGCTGCAAAGAAAGTTATTGCGCGTAAGAAGTAGCATTTATTATAATTTTTGAAAAATAAATTATAATAAAATTTTGCTCAAATGATTTTATAAAAAAAGCGTCTCATTGCTGAGACGCTTTTTTTATGGTAAGTATTGTTTGAAAATTCTAAGGTGCTAATCTTACGCGCACCCAATGCCCATCGGGATGTAAGCTATACTGAATACGATCGTGTAATCGAGAGCTACGCCCTTGCCAAAATTCCATTTCATTGGGTTTTATTAAATATCCACCCCATTGTGGTGGCAAGGGAATATTGCCTTCCTTAAATTTTTCAGTGTGCTCAGCTACGATCTCTTCTAAAAAAGCACGGTCAGGAATGATTCTACTTTGTGGTGAAGACCATGCACCAATTTGACTTCCAATAGGCCTTGATTTAAAATAGGCTTCACTTTCTTCACTACTAATTTTTTCAATAGTTCCAGTAATACGTACCTGACGTTCTAATTCCTTCCAAAAAAAGTTCATCGCTGCTACCGGGTGTGCAGCAATATCTTGTCCTTTAGCACTTTGGTAATTGGTAAAAAAAATAAAACCTTCGGGGGTATATCCCTTTAATAATACTACACGAGAATTAGGGACATTCCCTGCTTTAATCGTTGAAAGTACAAAAGCATTGACTTCTTCAATACCACTAGCAATCGCATCTTCCCACCAATGTTCAAACTGATCCATTGGTAAAGCAGCAGCGGTTTCTTCATCTAAAGAAGCCATTTGATAATCTTTTCTGATGCTGGAGATATCTCTATTCATACTATTCTTTTTTAAATTTCTTTAGTCGCATACAATATATTCACCACCGACAATAATAATAACATACCCACCAATTGATGCAGTTGAGCAAACCATTCAAATTTAGCCCAAACACCTGGCACAATATGTGCACTTGATAGAATCGTTAACACGCCCAATAGCACTTGTATAAAAACTAAAAACATGGGAAGCCTATTAACTTTCGCCCAAAATGAATTGCCTTTAATTTTATTCATTTGTGTGGTCCAATAAATAATAATCCCCAATAAAATATACGCAAGGCCTCGATGCACAAAATGGATCCAAATGGTATTGTTAACAGCATTCAATAAAAATCCATCCTTACTTGTAAGTCCCGTTGGCAGCCACTGTCCGTTAATCGTAGGCCAAGTACTCGCCACATTTGCTGCTTTATGCCCCGCCATTAAAGCACCATATATTAATTGGAAAAACAAAATCAAAATAATCACCCAAGCCCATTTACGAATGCCTACTAATTTAAATTGTCCTTCGGCACTCACATTTGATTTTTGTATCGCATTGGCTTTTAATGATAATGCAAACCAATAAGTATAAGCCAACAAGCCCAACGCAAAAATAAAATGCAATGCAAGACGAGTTGGTTTAACATATACTGCATCCCCTTCCAAACCACTTGCAACCATAATCCAACCTATCGCTCCTTGCAAGGCACCCAATAAAAACAAAACCACCAAAGGCTTAATCATACTAGGTTTAAAATATTTTTTTACAAAAAAGTAAATAAAGCCAATTGCAAAAACGAGTCCAATGGTACGTGCCCATAAACGATGGAACCATTCCCAAAAAAAGATGAATTTAAAATTAGCAAGGTTAAAATCAAAATTCAATAATTGAAATTGCGGCGTTGTTTTGTATTTAGCAAATAATTCCTGCCAATGTGCTTCACTCATTGGAGGCAAAGCGCCGGTTACCACATCCCACTCTGTTATCGAAAGACCACTACCCGTTAATCGAGTAATACCTCCTAACGCAATTTGAATAACGGTCATACCTACACCTAATAATAACCAATTGGCAACAGCACGGGATTTTTGATCTTGTAGTTCCATAAAGTGCACGCTAAATAATGAAATAATGATAACGCAAAGGTACTAAGTAAAGCCTTAAACAATTAAATTTACAATGTGTTATTAAATACTTACCAAGACATATTATTAGAAGCGGGTTGCGACGAAGCAGGCCGTGGTTGTTATGCTGGGCCTGTGTTTGCAGCGGCTGTGATACTTCCAGCCGATTTTTATCATCCTTTGTTAAACGATAGTAAGAAATTAAGTGAAAAGCAAAGGCAAGAATTGGAACCCATTATAAAATCAAAAGCAATAGCTTGGGCCATTGCATCACAAACTGCTGCGGAAATTGACGACGCTAATATTTTAAAGGCATCCATAAAATGTATGCATTTGGCTTTGGACCAATTAAAAAAACGTCCCCAGTTTATTGCCGTGGATGGCAACCGATTTTATCCTTATAAAAAAATACCCCATCAAACCATTGTAAAGGGGGATGGTAAATATGCACATATAGCTGCTGCAAGTATATTAGCAAAAACAGCTCGTGATGCTTATATGGAAAAAGCACATGAACAATATCCAAAATATGGATGGGATAAAAACAAGGGATATGGCACAGCTATTCATCGAGCTGCTATTGAAGCACATGGACTTTGCTTTGAACACCGAAAAAGTTTTAAAATATTGCCACCACAATTATCATTATTGTAATAGATGGTTCTTGAATTTTAAAAAATCAAGTAAAATTTAGTAATCCCATACACCAGCACCCTCACGTGTGACAATGTATTCGTCACCAGTGCAATCAACTACAGTAGAAGGAACAATGCCACCAATGCCACCGTCTACAACCATGTCTACTTGTTTACCCCAATGTTCATAAATCAATTCAGGATCGGTATAGTCTTCGATGGTATCCCCAGGAAAACTCGCCGATAAAATGGGATGCCCTAAAGTTTTAATAATGGATAGTGCAATATTATTATTAGGAATACGCAGACCAATTGTTTTTTTCTTGGACTGTAATATTTTAGGCACTTGCTTACTTGCAGGTAAGATAAAAGTAAAGGGGCCCGGCAATGCTTTTTTCATAATGCGGTACAAAGCATTGTCAATTGCCTTAGCATATAAACTCAAATCACTTAGATCAGCGCAGATAAAACTCAAATTTGCTTTTTCAGGATTCACTTTTTTTATTGCACATATTTTCTCAATCGCTTCGGGATGAAAAATATCACAACCCAGCCCATAGATGGTATCAGTGGGATACGCGATAATGCCGCCACTTTCTAAACAGTCGGTAACCATAGAAAGTTGTCTAGCTTGCGGATTGTCTGGATGAATTCTAATTAGCATAAATGATATAGTGCAAAAGTACCTATTTTTATTACGCGTTGTTTATGTTTTATTTGTAGTAAACAACGCTTATGTTTAGTATCGTATACCTCGAAGAAAAAGTATTAACAAGAACGGCATACCAATATGCATTTGAAGCGCAAACAGATTGCAAAGTAATTTACAATAGTGGCAACTTACAAGCCTTTGAAGATTTTTTACAAAAACAAGCACAGCCTCCCGACCTATGTATAATATCGGATTGCTATCACTACATTGATCTTGTGCATATTATTAAAACCATCAAAGCAAAAAGCAATCATACCTATATCTTATTAAAATCAGATGCAAAATTTATGAAGGGCATTTGTTATTTAATGAAGAACGGAATGCATGGTATATTTTTTACCGATGAACCCTTAATAGATTTAAAATCATGCGTTCGCCAACGTACCCGATTTAATTTGTCGGCCGATAAATCAAAACTCATTACGAGCAATGTATTGGGCAGCATACAAATAAAGGAATTGAATTACAACAACACACCACTTACACAAAATGAAATTGAATTTATACAAGCCTGTGCCAAGGACCAAAGCTATGAAGAGATTGCAATTGCCTTACACAAAAGCGTAAACACTATTTATGGTTATCGTGATAGGGTATTTAAAAAGTTGCAGGTAAAACAAAGGACCGCCATGGTAATGACAGCCCTTAAAAGAAATTATATCGACCTATAATTATTTAATCTCCCAAGTCTCACGACCGCGAATTAATTTATCTAAATCACCAGCGCCTTTTACCAATGACTCTTCTAATTGTAAAGCCATCATATCCTCATAACAAGGGCGATCGGCAGTAAAGAATACACCAAAAGGACGAGGGAACACCGCACCTACTTCGGATGGGTTATCAAATAAACGTGTTAGGATTTGTGCTTTATAAAAATCTTTCTCATCATGAATCCATAAATCGTCAGCACTATATTTATCTCCAATAGTTACCACTTCGGGGCGCATGCCGTCAAAACGAATACCTTGTTCACCATTCGCACCAAAAGTCAATGGCTTGCCTTGCTCTACAAATAATGCATGTAAAGGCTTGGTTGCTTTTTCTGTAAATATTTCAAAAGCACCGTCGTTGAAAATATTACAGTTTTGATAGATCTCTAAGAAGCTTGTTCCTTTATGTTGCTCCGCACGTGTGATCATGTATTGCATATGCTTAGGATCACGATCCATAGTACGACCTACAAATGTTGCATCTGCTCCCATTGCCAAAGCTGCAGGGTTAAATGGGTGATCGATGCTACCCATTGGAGTACTCTTAGTGATTTTATTCACTTCGGAAGTTGGAGAATATTGTCCTTTTGTTAAACCGTAAATTTGATTATTGAAAACTAAAAAGTTCACATTAAAATTTCTTCTCAACATATGAATGGTATGGTTACCACCAATACTCATAGAATCACCATCACCTGCAACAATCCAAACACTTAATTCAGGACGAGAAGCTTTTAATCCACTTGCAATAGCAGTTGCACGACCATGAATCGAGTGCATTCCGTAAGTGTTCATGTAATAAGGGAAACGACTACTACAACCAATACCACTTATCACCACAATATTTTCTTTAGGAACACCAATTGTTGGCATTACTTTTTGTACTTGTGCTAAAATAGAATAATCACCACAACCAGGGCACCAACGTACTTCTTGGTCAGACGAAAAATCTTTTGCAGTTAATGGGGTTGCTTGTGCTAAAGTTTCAGTAGACATACACTTATTCATTTAGATAACAAAATTACGAAAACTCGAGCTTCATCAAAGAATTATTTAGCCCTTATTTCACTTTGCGACCCTTCCAAGTATAGGTCTTAATTTGCCCAAACAAGCCAGCCACCAAAGTGTATGCGATATGAAGTGGCTGGTACAAAGCAAAATAGCGCAATTGGCCTGGCATATTGTAAAATCGAGTCACTGGATCTAAAAAGAAAAGTTCAAAAAATATTTTGAACGCAATCGTTATCATTAAACTTGAATAATCTCCGGCTAGCAACAAAAGCAAGAAAGAAAGGTTGTAAACATATACTAATAGTAGTACCCAAAAAATGGAGTTGTCATCATAGTAGCGTGCTTTGCTAGACCATCTAATTCTTTGCATGATAAAATCCTTCCAATTGCTCATGGCCTTGGTTAAAACAATGGCACCTGGGTGAAATAAATAACCAATGCGATTGGATAAAGTCACTTTCATTTTATGCATTAAAAACATATCATCCCCACTCGCAATTTGATCTACACCTTGGTAACCACCGACGGCAATAAAGGCCGATTTTTCAAAAGCCAAATTCGCACCATTACTCATAGAATGCTTGCCAGCACCCACTGCAGCGGCTGTGATACCTTGCAATGCTAAAAAATCCAACACCTGAAATTCATTTAAAATACCCTGTTCTTTAATAAACATAACTGGCGCAGCTACAAATACTACTTTATTTTTTTGAATATAAGCATTGTATAAATTCAACCATTTTGGAGGCACAATGCAATCGGCATCAGTGGTCACAATCCAATCTCCTTTTGCTTGGCTCACTGCTTTTTCAATGGCCTTCTTTTTAAAGGAATTCATATCCCCCGGTTGATAATAATCTGCTAAACTTAATAAATGCACATTGGGATAATCATGCCCGATTGCTTTCACAATAAAAGCCGTATCGTCCTCCGAAAAATCGTCTATTACAATAATTTCATATGCCTCAACTGGATAATCCTGTGCTAAAATGGAGTCCACACAGGCCTTAATATTCGCAGCCTCGTTACGCGCTGGTATCACTACGGAAAAGTGGATCGGTTCAACTCCCTCGCTAACTTCATGAGGTTCAAAGGACTTGAGTTTTCCAAACCAATAGCGGTAAGCCATTAATAAAAGGGCATACAAAATGGTCAAAATACCAACCGTCCAATCCAATAATGCTAACATGGCCCAAAGTTACCGCCTTTCTTGATCAAAAATTTGGTGAAATCGTCAAATTGGTCGTACTTTTGAATTAGTTGCATAACTAACTATATGTCAAACAACCAATTTAAACGAGGGGAACTATACAGTGTCATTAATGGCATGGCCACGATTGCGGTAGCCCGTCGACTACAAAAGAATTTTCGTAACGCAGGATTAGAAATCACCATCGAACAATGGTCGGTATTGTACCATTTGTGGAAGGAAGACGGATTAAGTCAACAAGAATTAGGCGTGCGCACTTTTAGAGACAAAGCAAGTATCACACGATTAATTGACAACCTTGAAAAATTAGGATTGGTTACGCGTGTTGCAAGTACTAGTGATAGGCGCATTAATAAAGTGTGTTTAACCGATGCGGCAAAACCATTGCAGCAAAGTACTTACGAATTAGCCAACACGACCATGAATGAAGCATTGCAAAATATTAGTAAGGAAGAAATTGAAGTGGTGAAAAATGTATTGCAGCGTGTGTATGATAATTTAACGCATCCCGATTTGATATAAAACTAGTCATTTGAAAAAGACAGCTTAAAATATTCGACAAAAAATTAAAACCTATTTTATGGGAACAACAATTCACGGAGGAGAATGGATCATCAAGGAAGTAAAAGCAAGTGATGTTTTTATTCCTGAAGATTTTAACGAGGAGCAATTAATGGTACGCGATATGTGTACTCAATTTGTAGATGGAGAAGTATTACCAGTTGCAGACCGTATTGATAAATTAGAGCCCGGCTTAATGCCATCACTCCTAGCTAAAGCAGGTGAACAAGGCCTTTTGGGCATTACCGTACCTGAGCAATATGGAGGACTGGGAAAAGATTTTATCACTTCTATTATTGTAGCAGAATATTTAGGTGGAGGATATTCTTTCTCTGTTGCTAATGCTGCACATACTGGAATTGGGACATTACCTATTTTATATTTTGGTACCGAAGCGCAAAGAACAAAATATGTACCTAAGTTGGCAAGCGGCGAATGGAAAGGTTCTTATGGATTAACCGAACCCAATAGTGGATCCGATGCATTGAGTGCAAAGAGTACTGCAAAATTATCCGAGGATGGAAAACATTATATTTTAAACGGACAAAAATGTTGGATCACTAATGGTGGTTTTGCAGATGTTTATACGGTGTTTGCAAAAATTGATGGAGAACAATTCACTGCCTTTATTTTAGAAAGAGGCATGGAAGGATTTACACAAGGACCAGAAGAACATAAAATGGGAATCAAAGGTTCAAGCACGGTGCAATTGTATTTTCAAGATTGTAAGGTGCCTGTTGAAAATGTATTAGGAGAAATTGGCAAAGGACATATCATTGCCTTTAACATTTTAAATATTGGTCGATTAAAATTGGGCGCAGCTACACTAGGTGGTGCAAGAAGAGCATTAACAACAAGTGTACAATATGCAAAAACAAGAGAGCAATTTAAATTGCCAATTGTAAAATTTGGTGCCATCCGACATAAGTTAGCCGAAATGGCCATTCAAATGTGGGTGGGTGAAACTGCACTATACCGCGTGTCTCGCAATATTGATGAGATGGAAGCAGAATTAGCAGCAAGTGGAAAAAATTTATCTGAATCTTTATTGGGTGCAGCCGAAGAATATGCGATTGAGTGTGCCATTTTAAAAGTATTTGGATCTGAAACCTTGGATTATATCGTTGACGAAGGTGTACAAATTCATGGCGGAAACGGATACAGCGACGAGTATACCATTTCAAAAGCTTATCGTGATAGCCGTATCAATAGAATTTACGAAGGCACCAATGAAATTAATAGATTGTTAACAGTGGACATGGTTTTAAAACGCGCTATGAAAGGCAAGTTGGATTTAATGGGACCAGCCATGAGTGTACAACAAGAATTAATGAGTATCCCCGATTTTGGTTCGGAGGAAGAAGGTGCATTTGCTAAAGAGAAAAAAGCAATCGCGAATTTTAAGAAATGTATTTTAATGGTAGCTGGAGCAGCGGTACAAAAATTAATGATGACATTGAACAAGGAGCAAGAAATTCTTATGAATATTGCCGACATGTCTATCATTACTTTCCATGCAGAGAGTGCCTTATTAAGATTAGAGAAATTAACTGCACAAAAAGGAGCAGCAGCCACTGCAATACAAGCCGACATTGTACGCACTTATATTTACGATGCAGCCGATGCAATTAATAAAGCAGGAAAAGATGCGTTGAATTCATTTGCAGAAGGAGATGAATTAAGAATGATGCATATTGGATTAAAGCGATTTACAAAAGTAGATCCATTTAATACCAAGGAAGCGCGTCGCAGAATCTGTGCACAATTAGTAGCCGATGACGGTTACAAATTGTAATGCACCCTTAGTATGTGTTTCGGGGTTTAGATTTTAATATTGAATTGATGATTTAGGTTTTAAGCGTCCCAGCAAATTGTTGGGACGTTTTTATTTACTCAATGATCTCTAAACAATTTTAACGTTGCGCGAAAAACTTTCTTCCAAAGAAATTAAAGTCTCGGTACGTTCAATGCCTTTAATTTTTTGTAACTCATCATGCAATACAAAACGTAACTGCTGAATATCTTTACAAACAATTTCAACAAACATGCTATAATTACCTGTTGTATAATTTACACGCACAACTTGTGGAATGGCTTTTAATGCTTGCGCAACGGTATCATACATGGAACTTTTCTCTAAGTAAATTCCAATAAAAGCAATGATGTCATAACCCAACACTTTAAGGTCTACAGCTAATCTTTTACCTTGCACAATTCCTAGTTCTTCTAATTTTTTAATACGCACGTGAATGGTACCACCCGATACAAAAAACTGTTTACCCAGGTCGGCATAAGATACTTCGGCGTCCTGCATCATGGCTTGAATAATTTGCAAATCCAGTTTATCGAGGCTTTTGTCAATGTTTAATTTAGCGTTATTTTTAGGCTCCATATTTGTATAATTTTAAATATAATTGCAAATTATTAAATATTTTCTACATTTTAAAAATAATACTTAAAATATTTGCAACGCATAGGGCAATACCTTAGTTTTGATATATCAAATGAGGGGAAACATACCGAAACAGCTCAAATGAAAAGTTCTTAATACTGTGGGGTGATGAAATCTTGGCAGACATGCCCCCTTGTCTCGGGGGTGAGGATAACGGGATAAATATAGCATAGAGCCGTCTAGCAATAGGCGACCAGGGTCGACCACTGAACTTTGTGCTACA
>CANGIZ010000016.1 GCA_947454025.1 Bacteroidota bacterium
GCATAAATTGTATATTTGTTACTCAATAATTAAACTATGAGCAAGTACAGATCAGGTGTTTTATTTGGCAAAGAATTAGAAGCTTTGTACAACGACGCAAAAGCAAACAATTTTGCCATTCCAGCAGTTAATACTACAGGAACAGATACTATTAATGCAGCTATTGAAACAGCCGCTAAATTAAAATCTCCAATTATTATTCAATTCTCAAATGGTGGTGCGCAATTTATTGCAGGTAAAGGCATGCCAAATGACAATTTACAAGCTAATATTCAAGGTGCCATTGCAGGTGCTTTACATGTTCACCAAGTAGCTAAATATTATGACGTGCCGGTTGTATTGCATACCGACCATGCTGCTAAAAAATGGTTGCCATGGATCAGCGCATTAATTGACGAAAGCGAAAAATATTTTAAACTTCACGGACAACCTTTGTTTAGTTCACATATGTTGGACTTATCTGAAGAGCCTATTGAAGAAAACATTCAAACATCAGTTGAATTTTTCAAGCGCATGGCTCCATTAGGAATGGGTATCGAAATTGAATTAGGTGTAACAGGTGGTGAGGAAGATGGCGTTGATAACAGTGGTGTTGAAAACGATAAATTATACACGCAACCAGAACACGTTGCTTATGCTTATACTGAATTAGGTAAAGTAGGCAACTTGTTTACTGTAGCTGCTGCATTTGGTAATGTACACGGAGTATATAGCCCAGGTAATGTTGAATTAAAACCTGAAATTTTACACAATAGTCAATTACATATTGAAAAGACTTTAGGTACTGCTCCAAAACCAGTTTACTTTGTATTCCATGGCGGATCAGGTTCTCCTCAAAATCAAATTAGAGAAGCCATCAGTTACGGTGCAATCAAAATGAATTTGGATACCGACTTACAATGGGCATTCTGGGAAGGTATTTTAGGATACTACAAAAAGAATGAAGCTTATCTACAAACTCAACTTGGTAATCCAGAAGGAGCTGATAAGCCAAATAAAAAATACTACGATCCAAGAGTTTGGTTAAGAAAAGGCGAAGAGTCTTTCATTAAAAGATTAGAACAATCTTTTGAAGACTTAAACTGTATCAACAGAAACGCGTAAACAAAATTTTAACACAGCCACCCATTGTAATAGATTGGTGGCTGTTATTTTTTTTATACATTTATAGTACACAACGATTGCTCACTTAAATGCCCCTGTATGAGAAATAGAGAAGAAGATATTGAAGTGAATTTGACCGGTGACGAATCTACTAGTAATGAAACTGGTAAACCAAGATGGTTTAAAAGAATTAAAAGAGGTATTACTACTTCTACTGCCGACAAAAAAGAAACACCCGAAGGTTTATGGACTAAATGTCCTTCCTGTAATCATATTTGTACAAGCTCTGAATTAAAAGAGCATTTATACATTTGCACGAATTGTAATTATCATCACCGTATTGGAAGTGATGAATATTTTGATTTACTATTTGACAATCAAGAATATGAAGTCCTGTACGACAATATTGTCAGCAAGGATGCATTAAATTTTACCGACCTTAAAAATTATCAAAAGCGTTTAGACGAAATTCATTCTAAAACAGATTTGAAAGATTCTATGCGTGTGGGTGTAGGTAAAATGAATGGCGAAGGTTATGTGGTTGCCTGTATGGACTTTGAATTTATTGGAGGTTCATTGGGTAGTGTAATGGGAGAAAAATTTAGTCGTGCTGTAGATTATTGTATTGCACACAAACTTCCTTTTTTAGTAATTAGCAAAAGTGGTGGTGCCCGCATGATGGAAAGTGCATTTAGCTTAATGCAACTGGCTAAAACAAGTGGTAAACTATCCCAATTAAGTGATGCAAAGTTACCTTTCATCTCCTTGTTAACCGATCCTACTTTTGGTGGAATTTCGGCAAGCTTTGGTATGTTGGGCGATATTAATATTGCTGAGCCTGGCGCTTTAATTGGATTTGCAGGGCCAAGAGTTATTAAAGAAACCATTAAAAAGGACTTACCTGCAGGTTTCCAAAGAAGTGAATTTTTACTTGAACATGGATTCCTTGATTTCATTGTAGATCGTAAGGAATTAAAGCATAAATTATCCGAAGTAGCCTTCTTATTCAGAAACTAAACATTTGTATTTCTTAACTAGGCATACTTATACTACTTTTGTTGTCCCAGCCGAAAGACTGGGACATTTTTTATGGCGAAATCAAAAGCATTACCGGCTAAAGAATTAAACAATAGGCAAGCCTATTTTAATTACAACATAGAAGACAAATATGTTGCAGGCATGGTATTGCTTGGTACTGAAGTTAAATCGATACGTGAAGGCAAAGTGAGCTTTAATGATTCCTTCTGTTTTTTTGATCGTGGTGAATTATGGGTACGAAGTTTATACATTAACGCCTACTCTCATGGTTCGGCCAATAATCATATAGAGGTTCACGATCGAAAACTACTTTTAGAAAAAAGAGAATTAAAAAAGATCGAAGCCAAAGTGAAAGAAAAAGGATTCACCATTGTTCCCTTGCGTATTTTCTTTAACGAAAAACATTACGCAAAATTAGAAATTGGAATTGGTAAGGGTAAAAAAGAATTTGATAAAAGAGAAACCATCAAAAATCGGGATGTAGACAAAGAGATAAAACGTTTACTTAAACGATAGTTATTGATATTTAGTTTTATTTTCTTGTTTATAATTTAATTGTTCCGCTAAAGCATCTGGATGCGGTTGATGCGTTGTAGCAAAAGCAATACCTAATAGCACTGCGAATATCCCAAAGGACCAAGCTAATTCTTTTCCGATTAACCAGTAGCCCCAAATTTGATTGATAGCTGCTTTCTCAGGATGACTCAATTCATAAATCACTTCGGTCTGCTGCCCTATTTTACTTGCATACAATTGCTTGTCTAATTTTAATACATACTGCTTCCCAAATTCATTATATATCGCGACTACTGAATCCCCTTGTGCAACAATCTTAGCTGGGGCAGTCTCACTATCCACATAGTCTGGCACTCTGCTATAAGGCAGGTAAATCAAAAAGCAGACAACAAATAATATTATAGAAGACTTTATCATAAATATGCAAGGGACCATTCTTAATTAAAAAGAGCCCCTAGTATTGCTACCAAGGACTCTTAAAGCTACTTTATTAATAAGTGATTAATTACTTAAACTTCTAAAATCGACAGGGACCAATTTACTTACGCCAGGCTCTTGCATGGTTACACCGTAAATTACATCCACTGCACTCATGGTTTGCTTATTGTGTGTTACAATAATAAACTGTGAGTTGTCGGAGAACTTCTGAATCATTTGTGTGAACTTGCCTACGTTCGCATCATCCAATGGCGCATCCACCTCATCCAGGATACAGAATGGTGCTGGCTTAATTAAGTAAATCGCAAACAACATCGCTGTCGCAGTTAAAGTACGCTCTCCTCCTGATAACTGTGTAATAGAGGATGGACGCTTACCCTTTGGTTTCGCAACAATCTCTACTGCAGTTTCTGCTAAATTATCTGGATCCACCAATACCAAGTCACAAGAATCTTCTTCGGTAAATAAAGCCTTGAATACTTTTTGGAAGTTTTCTCTAGCTGTATTGTAGGTTGCTAAGAAAGCTTGGTTAGCTGTTGCCTCTACTTCTTGAATGGTTTGTAATAAACTTTCTTTAGCCGTTACTAAGTCGTTCTTTTGTTCTAAAATGAAATCGTAGCGCTTTTTCATTTCGGTATAGGCTTCAATTGCTGTTGGATTCACTTCACCCATATTCTCTAAACGCTTCTTCATCTTCTCTGCGCTTACCTGCAATTCTTCCAAAGTCTCTTCCGTTTGACGACCTTTATCCAACACTTCTTCCAACTCTACTTTAAACTCAACACTTAAACGCTCTTTCATTCCAGATAACTGCAATTTCAAATTGTTTAATTTGTCTTTGATCTCAGTAATCAATTGATCCACTAATTCCTTAGACTTGATTTGCAATCTTACTGCACTCTCTTTTTCTTGAAGATCGTTACGTAATGTATAATATGCCTGATCGGCTTCGTTTAATTTTAATTCTTCTTCCTCTTTTGTTTTAATCAAGTCTACCAAGGCAGCTTCAATTTGTGCCAATTGCTCTTTACTTTCTACAATAGCAGTAGAAGCTTCCGTTAATTGCGCTGAATTGCTTTGAATTTGTGCATGTAAATCATTTAATTGATTTTCTTTAAACACAACTTCCTGTTGTAATGACTCAATCTTACTTTGTTGTTTTGTCAACTGTAAATTCATTTCATTGAATTCACCAGATGCCAAATGATAAGCTTGCTCTGCCGCTTGGTAAGCTAATTCAATAGCTTCCAATTTAGCTTGTGTTTCTTGTAATGAAAGGTTCAAAGCTTCTAATGCAACACGCGTGTCAGCAATCGCAGCATGCTCTTCCTGTACCTTTGCAGCATATTCAGCTAATTTAGTCACAGCATTGGCTTGAGCCGATTGCAGGTTTTCTAAACGGTTCTTATTGGCAAAAACTTCGTTAATTAATGTATTGATAGATTGCTCGGTAGAACGAATCTCATTTTCTTTTAATTGTTCGTTGAATACTAATACAGAATTGTGTTGTTCTTGAATTTGATCTTTTAATACATTCACCACCTTTTCTTGTGCTTGAATGTCTTCCAACAATTTCTCCAAGTTTTTAGCACGTCCAATTTTCTTTCCTTCAAACAATCCAACGCTACCACCTGTTAAAGTAAATTTACCTTTTACATATTTGCCCGACTTCTCTAAAATCACACCAGAATAGTTTGATTCTAAAGCAGCTTCGTTTTCAGCAATAAATACATTACCTAACAAATGATTTGCTAATGCAGCGTATTTAGCATCAATTTCAATTACAGATAACGCAGCAATAGTATTTGAAGGAGCAGACTCTGCTTTAGCACCACTTAATTGATCTAATAAGAAGAAGTTTGCTTTTCCTTTTTTGTTTTCGTCTAACAAATGAACCGCTTGCATACCTTCTTTCAAATCATTCACTACATAGTAGTTCAAGTAAGGCTCTAATACATTTTCAACTGCAGTTCTATATTGCTCTTGTACGTATAAAATATCCGATAAAATGGGCGCTTCATGATTCCATCCAGTATTCTTATGCAAGAACTTAACACTCTCAGGATAACCTTCCATGGAGTCTACTAAGCTCTTTAATAAATCATACTCATTCTTCTTAGCATCCAATATTCTAGTTTGATCTGCTAATTGAGCTCTTAACACTTCCAATTGAGCTTGTGTTTCAAATATACTCGCCTTTGCTTTCTCGTGTTGTGCTTGTAATTCAGCTAAATGTGCTTTTCGAGTAGCTAAATCAGCTTCTTTAGTTGCTAATGTTGCAGTTAACTCTTCGATCTGAGCACCACGATGCGCTTGTTCCGTTGATAACTGTTCCTGGCTTCTTTGTACGTTTTGAATGGAAGTATCCGATACGGCTACTTTCTTTTCTGCATCAAACTGACTTCTTTGTATTTGACCATATTGTTGACGTAAGCCATCTAATACCGAACGTTGATCGTCGAACTGAGCTCTTTTGTTTGTTAATTCAGCTTGAGATAATTCAACTCTATTTTTAAAATCGTTGTATAATTTTTCTTCATCAATTACTTGCAACTTAGTGTACTCGATAGAATCACCAATTGTTTTTAATTGACCTTCCGCTCTTTCTAAGAATTCTTGTAAACTTGTCTCTTTGTCGTTCAAATAATTTAAACGTTGCGCAGCTAAATTCTTTTCGTTTTGTTTGTTTCTTAAAACTTCTACCTTTTCATTAAACTCATGTTGCATGCTTTGTAAGGCTCTCTCCTTTTCAATAAATACAACACGGTCTTGTTCTAAAGCCGCTTCTTCCAGAGCAATTTGAGCATCTAAATGCGCTTTCTTATCGGTCTCTGTTTCTTGTTGCTCGGTCAATTCCTTATAACTCACATTGAAGCCTTCTAAGCTAGCAATAGCCAACTCAATCGCAGTTTCTTGATAATCTTTCTTAATCTCAAAGTACTTCTCTGCTTTCTTAGCTTGGTTCTCTAAAGTTTTTAATTGGTTATTAATTTCAAATAACAAATCTTCAATTCTAGATAAATCCTGCTCAGTCGCATCTAATTTATTCTTCGCTTCCTTTTTTCGTGTTTTGTAAATGGTAATACCTGCGGCTTGCTCTAACATACGACGACGGCTATTATCTTTATCCTTGATAATATCGTCCACCATACCTAACTCAATGATTGCATAACTATCGGTACTTACCCCTGTATCCATGAACAAATTATGGATGTCTTTTAAACGACATGCAACATCATTCAAACGATATTCACTTTCACCGTTTTTGTAATAACGACGTGTTACTGTAATGGTGCTAAATTCGGTAGGCAATAAATTTTTTGTATTCTCGAAAGTCAAACTTACTTCCGCCATACTACTTCCATTTCTAGTTTTAGAACCATTGAAAACCAATGAATCTAAATTCTCAGATCTTAGTGCTGAAATTTTTGACTCCCCGATCACCCAACGGATACTATCAATGATATTACTCTTACCACAACCGTTTGGTCCAATGATGCCCGTAATACCTTCGTCAAAACGCACGACGGTTTTGTCAGCAAAACTCTTGAACCCTTTGATTTCTAATGACTTTAGTCTCACTATTATTGCTCTTTAAAATGTCTGCGAACATAAGAAAAAGACACTAGAAATCAAGCAAAAAAGGGCATTTTATCTTGAATTGTGGGAAAAAATTAAGACTTGCTCACCAATCTTCCGCCTTCGGTTGTAAGGGTACGGGAGGGGAACTTATTCACCACCATAAAGTCATGGGTAGCCATCACAATAGCGGTACCGTCATCTTTAGCAATTTGGAACAATAATTGCATGATTTCATCACTGGTTTCAGGGTCTAAACTACCTGTTGGCTCATCCGCCAAGATCAATTTAGGCGAGTTCAATAAGGCGCGCGCAATGTCCACTCTTTGTTGCTCACCACCACTCATTTCGAAAGTCATTTTGAACCCCTTATTTTGAAGGCCTACTTTGGCCAAAACATCATTAATTTTTTGTTCAATCAACTTTTCATCCTCCCAGCCTGTCGCTTTTAAAACAAATCTTAGGTTTTCATGTACATTTCGGTCGGTCAATAACTGAAAATCCTGAAATACCACCCCAAGGTTACGACGTAAAAAAGGCAATGTCTTCCAAGTCATGTCTTTCAAGTTAAACCCTACAACATCACCCATCCCTTCGGTCAAGGTTAACTCTCCATATAAAGTCTTTAACAAACTACTCTTGCCAGTACCTGTTTTTCCCACCAAATACACAAACTCCCCTTTTTCAACCTTAAAATTTACATCTTGTAAAATAAGATTTCCACTTTGGTAAATATTGGCATTCTCTAAATTGATGACTAATTCTGACATGATTGATTGTAATTATTTAGTAATGAGTTAGTTGTTTTGCTTGCTTAAAATTAATAGTTGAATGTTTCCGTTCCAAAATCACCTTTCAAAACAAGTTCTTTGGAATCTGCTACTTCAACTCTTCCAATTACTTGAGCATCAATACCTAATGACTTTGCAATTGAAATTAAAGTTTCAGCCTTTGATGGCTCAGTAAATATTTCTAAACGATGTCCCATGTTAAATACCTGGTACATTTCACGTGCATTGGCACCTGAGTTGGCTTGTATTAAATCAAATATGGGAGGGATTGGCATAAAGTTGTCTTTTACTATTCGCATATTACCAGGCAAATATTTCATACACTTGGTTTGCCCGCCTCCACTACAATGAATCATTCCTTTTACGGCATCAAAATGGTCCGTTAATATGGCCTTTACTAAGGGAGCATAGGTACGAGTTGGGCTCAACAATAGTTTACCCACTGAAATATTACCCAATCCTGGTATATCAATTTGATCGGTCACTTTATTCTTTCCAATATACACCACATTATCTGGCAATTTGGATTCAAAAGTTTCAGGGTACTTGGTAGCATATTCTTTGCTTAATACATCATGACGCGCGCTAGTTAACCCATTACTTCCTAAACCACTATTGTATTCATTTTCATAATTAGCTTTCCCATGACTCGAAAATCCTACAATCACTTGGCCGGGTACAATAAGATCGTTCGTGATTAATTTGGACTTTGGCCATCTTGCTGTCATAGTTCCATTCACGGCAATCGTTCTAACTACATCTCCCACATCGGCTGTTTCGCCCCCTAAAAATTCGATATTCACCCCATAGGTTTTAAGGGTATTAAAAAAGTCCTGAGTTCCATTAATTACCTGACTTAAAATATCTCCTGTAATCACCGATTTGTTTCGGTCAATGGTGGAAGAAAATAAAATTTGATCGTAAATACCCACACATAATAAATCATCTAAATTCATAGCAATGGCATCTTGCGCAATTCCTTTCCATACGCTGGCATCACCCGTTTCTTTCCAATAGATATATGCCAATATACTCTTGGTACCCGCTCCATCGGCATGCATAATGTTAATATAGTCTGCATGCCCTCCAAGAAAGTCAGCATATAACTTACAAAAGGCATTGGGATACAAGCCTTGATCTAGATTTTGAATCGCTGCGTGAACTTCTTCTTTTTGAGCGGAAACTCCGCGTTGGGCATACAATGACATGAACTAAATAGATTTATGCCACAAAGGTACAATTGTTTTACATTTGTGCCATATTTAGCAATTGAAGATGAAGGTTCATTACGATTTACAGCATTTACCCCCTTTTAGAAAGGGTATCATCACCACTGGTGCATTTGATGGTGTCCACCGAGGACATCAACAAATTATTCATAGAATGAAGGCTATTGCAGCCACAACAGGGGGCGAAACAATTATTGTTACGTTCCATCCACATCCTAGAAAAATCACCTCTTCGGTACCTGGAGAAATCAAACAGCTTACCTGCTTAAATGAAAGAATTGAATTGCTTTCAAAAGCAGGCATTGACCATTTGGTTGTGATTCCTTTTGATTACCATTTTTCCAATTTGACTGCCGAAGAATATGTGACTTCATTTTTGGTACAACATTTTCATCCACATACCATAATAGTGGGATATGATCATCGTTTTGGAAAAGGTCGCACAGGCAATTTTGAATTATTACAAAACTATGGGCAACAGCACGGATTTAATGTTGAACAAATTAATGAACAACTAGTAGGTGATGAAATTGTAAGCTCTACCCATATTCGCAATTACCTAGCAGATAAAAACATCGTAAAAGCGAATGAGCTGTTGGGTTATGCGTATTTTTTTGAAGGATTTATTGTACGCGGAAATCAAATTGGAAGAACGATTGGATTTCCCACTGCCAACTTACATATTAATGATGAAGAAAAATTAATTCCATCCAATGGCGTGTATGCAGTGCGCGTATCAGGCGTTTGCTTTGGCAATAATACTTTGGATGGCATGATGAATATTGGCGTTAGACCAACTGTTGATGGACATAAAAAAGTGATTGAAGTAAATATCTTTGATTTTAATGAAGACATTTACGAACAAACCATTACAGTTATGGTGTATGATTTTATAAGAGGTGAAGTTAAATTCAATGGACTAGATGCTTTGAAGGCTCAACTTAATGAAGATGTAAATACTGCAACTTCTATTTTGAAGCAGTATCCATTATCTTAATTACCAATTCCTTTAACATATCTCCGTCGGTATTATCGGCATTATTAATTCCAATAACTCTTAGGTTGTATTCTTGTATAAGCAATAAAATATGCTCTACTTTTCCATAAGCATAATGACGTGCAGCTGCACTATAATTCTTTACCAAAAAAGGTGGAATTCCTACTTCACTCGCAATACGTCGTTCGTCGGAAGTACCTAATCCATATATTGCATACAACTTACTAAAGAAAGCATACAAGGTGGGTAAAATCAATTGAATAGGTGCTGCTTTATTATTGGATTCGAAATATTGAATCATTTTAATGGCCTTAGAAAAGTTTTTTTGCGCCACTGCATCCTGAAATTCAAATGCATTGTATTCTTTACTAATGCCAATGTACTTTTCAATATCATCCTCGGTCATTTTTTTACGATCACCCAAATTCACAATTAACTTTTCTAATTCATTTTGGATCCTACTTAAGTCATTGCCAATATGGTCCACAATAATTTGAACAGCTTTTGGACTTATTTGATATCCCCGCTCGGCCACCCAATTCATCACCCATTCCGGCAACTTATTGTCGTACATTTTTTTTGTACTCACCACAACAGCCTTTGTTTTTAAAGCCTTAGCCAAAGCCGATCTTCCATCAACGTTTTTATCCTTATGTGCTACAATAAAAATTGTTGAACGCAAAGGGTTTTCAATATAGGAGAGTAGTTTTTCTATTTGCCCCATATGTTGGGCTTCTTTTAAAATCACCACCTGCTTTTCAGCGAAAACTGGATAACGCTTACAAGCATTTAAAACTTGTGTCCAGTCAGCATCCTTTCCATAAAAAATAGTCAAGTTAAATGCCTGTTCTGCTTCTGCTAACAAATGTTTTTCAGCATATTCAACAACCTGATCAATGTAAAAAGGCTCCTCGCCCTCTAACCAATAGACGGCATCATATACATTGTTTTTCCAATTGGTTATTATTTTTGAAGTGGGCATACCCAAAGATAAAGATTCATGTTACCGAACCGTTAAAAAAATGTACAAATTATGCAAATTGGAGATATGTCTAATTTTTTTGTAACTTAGGGGCAAATAAATAATATCATTTTTATGAGTAATGAATCAACAGGAAGCAGCAGTAAAATAATCATTGGAGTATTGATTGTTGCCTTAATCGGATCTTGGATTTACTTTAACAGTTCTAAGACTGAGTTAATAACACAAAACGAGGTAAAAGTTGCGGCTATTGATAGCAGCAAAAACATTATCCAATCAGAGTTTATAGCAGCATCTGCTAAAGTAGATTCTTTAACACAACAGAACACACAGTTGACTGGAGACTTAGCAACAAAGACTAGTGAAATCCAACAATTAAAATCGAATATTGGCAATATCTTAAAAAAGAAAAATGCTTCTGATAAGGAATTGTCTGAAGCAAAAACAATGATTGCTGAATTAAACGGCAAGTTAAATGGTT
The DNA here is from genome assembly GCA_947454025.1 of Bacteroidota bacterium. Lineage (GTDB taxonomy): Bacteria > Bacteroidota > Bacteroidia > Chitinophagales > Chitinophagaceae > Sediminibacterium. The sequence continues at coordinate 11,156 of CANGIZ010000016.1, forward strand.
TGGTTGCTGATTTAGAAAAAGCACAAACAGAAAATAAACAATTGACTGCCAAGAATGAAGATTTAACCAATCAAAATACAAGCTTAAATACGAACCTATCTGCAACTACTAAGGAAAAAGAAAGATTACAAGATATTGGATCTACTTTACACGCTTCTGCATTTAGCATTCAATCTTTACGTGTAAGAGAAGATGGCACTGAAAGACAAACCAACAATACAAGAAGAGCAAATACCATTCGTTTGGCTTTCCAAATTGACAAAAACAAAATCACTCCAAGTGGTACACAGGATTTATATGTATGTATTACTGGTCCTGATGGAAAAGCATTTGGCGAAGCAGGAAATATTGCTACAAGAGAAGATGGTCAAAGATCTTACTCAAATAAAATTTCAGTACAATACGTTCAAAACGCAGTATTACCAGTTAGCTATGATATTAAGCAAACAACTAAATTAGCAGAAGGCGAATACAAAGTGGAAGTTTATCACAATGGTTTTAAAATCGGTGAAGGCAAAACTTCAATGAGAAAAAGTATTTTCTAATCCTGAATTAGATGACTATAAAAAAAGCCGCTCCATTTGAGCGGCTTTTTTTATGCTGACTAGTAAGTGGACAATTCGTTGTTCGTGCTTACATCTTGCATCATATTCCCAATAGGGATATTGTTATAAGATAATGCATAAAACCAAAGTTGTATCGCGGCAGGAGAAACGGTTTCAACAAAAAAATTAGCCTTACTTAAATAGGGAATTAATTTTTCGGTCATGTAATGTAATTCATTGGCATCTTCGGTCGCAGACCAAAGTTTTAATAGGTTTTTAAATTGCGCTAATTCATTGTCCAATAAATGATCGAAGGCATGCAACTGTATGAATTCAGCAACAGCTTCATACAACATTGCTTTGTTGATCGTCTTCATAGGGTCATTTTTTAAATGATAAGATTGGATTACACAGCAAAGTTCAATACTATATATTACCTAAATGTTAATTTGTATCAGGATTAGTCATATGTGCAAAACTCAATTAAAAATGTGCTTTTATCAGCGAGACAATATAGGTTATTTGATCACGACCGCTGATAATGCAGGTAATTCAAGACTTAATTTAAACCAATCCCCATTTTCATCCTGTGGTTCCATTGGAATTTTTGTATTGTATAAATCTCCAACGCCCCAAAATTCTTTAGCATCGCTATTAAATATTTCTTTCCAAGGTTTATTACCATGCACATGAATAGGATATGCTTGTCTTGGTACAGGTGTCATATTCAAGATCACCACTACATCTTCTTTCCAATCCTTTGCACGTCTTCGAAATGCAATTACCCCTTCGGCTCTTTTATTCATTTCCACCCATTCAAATCCACCTTTCTCATATTGCAATTCGTACAATGCCGGATTGTTTCTATACAACGCATTTAATTGTTGTACACAAAACTTCATGCCGCCATGACTCACATGTTGCAACAAATCCCATTGTAGTTCGGTGGTATAATTCCATTCCTGCGTAGCAGCAAATTCATTACCCATAAATAACAACTTAGCGCCTGGGTGCGTAAACATATAAGTATACATCAATCTCAAATTCGCAAACTTCTGCCACTCGTCACCTGGCATTTTGTATAACATCGGGCTTTTACCATGTACCACTTCGTCATGACTTAAAGGCAACATAAAATGTTCATCGTAATAATACATCATGGAAAAAGAAAATTTATCCTGAGCACCAGAACGCATGATGGGATCTAATTTAAAGTAATCCAATGTGTCATGCATCCATCCCATCATCCATTTCATACCAAAACCTAATCCGTCCATAAATGTAGGCTGACTTACTCCTGGCCAATCCGTTGCTTCCTCGGCAATGGTTTGTATCGCAGGAAAATCACGATATAAGGTTTCATTTAAGTCTTTTATAAATGCAATAGCCTCAATATTACCATTGCCTCCAAATTCATTGCGCTCCCACTGTCCTTCCTCCCTACTATAATCCAATTTTAACATGGAGCTTACCGCATCTACCCTTAATCCATCAATATGAAATTGATCACACCAAAAACGGGCACTACTAATTAAAAATGATTTTACCTCACCGCGTTTATAATTAAAAATATAAGAGTTCCAGTCGGGGTGATAGCCTTTACGCATATCGGCATACTCATAGGTATTTGCACCATCAAACATAAATAATCCATGTGCATCATAAGGAAAATGTGAAGGCACCCAATCGATAATAACTCCAATTTCAGCAGCATGAAATGCATCCACTAAGGCGGCAAATTCTTGTGGATTACCAAATCGCGAAGTGGGTGCAAAAAACCCAATTCCCTGGTATCCCCAACTACCATCAAATGGATGCTCCATCACTGGCATGAATTCCACATGCGTAAAACCCATCTCTTTTACATAGGGTACAAGTAATTGTATGAGTTGTGTATAGGAATTATAACTGTCCTCATTATTTTTATCTGGACGCATCCAGCTAGCTAAATGTACTTCATACACCGAATAGGGCTGGTCGGTTCTATTGCTGATTTTACGTTGCTCTAGCCAAGTTTTATCCTTCCACTCATAATTCGTTTGCCATGTTATTGAAGCAGTTAAAGGCCTTAATTCCCAATAATGTGAAAAAGGGTCCCCCTTGTCTAACTTAGCCCCTTTATAGCCATGTATATGATATTTATACACTTCTCCTTGGTGTATATCTGGAATAAAACCTTCCCAAATACCCGAACTATCTAAACGCACTTTTAATGGATGTGTAGTATTGTTCCAATCATTAAAATTTCCAACCACAAATACAGCAGTAGCATTAGGTGCCCATACGGAAAAATAAGTGCCTTTTTTACCAAGCACTTCTATTTGTTTATTGCCAAATAAAGAATACAACGAATAATGCGTTCCATTTTGAAAATTATTGATATCCTCTTGAGTGAATAAAGAATAATTCCATACTGGCTGTGCAGCGTCTACAAAATGTGCTTCCTCGTATTTTGGCATAATTATTTTGTTAATTCAATTACTTGCATCGTCATAGCAGGAATTGAAAATTCGTTTCCGATACTATTTCCTGATTCAATATTTTTTCCTCCTTTAAACCCATTTGTTCTTTCTTGAAAATCCGACATCTTTATATTTCGCGCCTTTGTATCTGTATTCATAATACACATTACAGTCTCACTTTCATTATATCGGAAATAAACATACAAGCCATTATCAGGTAAATATTGCATAAACTTGCCCGTTGTTAATGCTGCAGATTTTTTTCGATAGCTCCCTAAAAATTGAACATAGTGCAAAAAGTCTGATTCCTCTTTGCTTAATCCCTGCTCAGCAAATGCATTCTTTTTATCGCCCTCCCAGCCTCCCGGAAAGTCCAAGCGCACCCAACCATCTGGATTGGAAATGCCTTTCATTAATATTTCAGATCCATAATACATTTGAGGAATGCCTCTACTTGTAAATAACCATGTATACGCCATCTTATCCTTTGCAATATTTTCGCCCAAAGAAGATAAAATTCTGGTCATGTCATGATTGTCTAAGAATATTACATTGTTATTTGCTTGCTTGTATAAAAAATCATGCGCTAAAGTGGAATACAATTTAATCACCCCATTATTCCAGCTATTACTTTCATTCAATGCTGGCAATAATCCACCAAAGAGCAAACTAAAATCAGAACTTGCTTTTAAATTACTTTTAAATGGCAGATTCATATTGTTTTCTACAAAATAAGCTTGTGCTGCAACTCCATCCACCCAACATTCTCCGTATGTGAATATTTTAGGGTATTCATCCAGCAAAGCCTTATTCAATCTATTCATCACTTCTACATTACAATACTTATAGGTATCCACTCTAAATGCATCTACTCCAAAGGTTTCAACACTCCAAATGGCATTTTGCGTTAAGTATTTTTCAACGAATGGATTTTCATGATTTACATCGGGCATTTCGGTTGTGAACCAACCGTCAATCATTTTTCTTTCATCTGCAACACTATGATAAGGATCAAAAATGGCTTGCTCTCTATAATGTGTTTGAGTATAAGTAGGCCATTGATGTAACCAATCTTTAGCCGGCGCGTCTTGTACCAAAAAATGAAATCTTCCAAAATGATTGTAAACAATATCCTGAATTAATTTCATTCCATTGCGATGCAAACTATCACTCAAAGTTAAATAGGCTTTTTCCCCGCCAAATCTTTTTTCAATTACATAATTGTCGGTAGTTGCATACCCATGCTCCGTTCGATCGGGCATATCATTTTCAACTACTGGGGTCATCCATAAACTCGTAACGCCTAATTTTTGCAAATAGTCCAAATGATGGGTTACCCCTTGCAAGTCGCCTCCATGTCTTAAAAAAATAGAGTCCCTATTTAAGGACTGATCTTTTAATCCAGCAATACGGTCATTTGATTTGTCGCCGTTGCTAAAACGATCGGGCATTAAAAAATAAATTAAATCTGATGTATTTAATCCTTGCGCAAATTGAGTGCCTCTTCCTTTTCTACGGGCTAATAAAGGCCATGACACTTTTGTAATTTTACCTGGAGCACTTATTTCAAATTGTATATTACCTTCTTTTGCTATAGGACTAATATCAATATCTGCTGCAATATAATGTCCATTCTCAAAATGGTGTACCCCTAACAAACTAACTCCTGGATAATTAAGTTTTACATTGGCTTTTGTAAAATCAACCGAAGTGGATCTTAGCAAAACTTGTACTTTATGATTCTTCATTTGTACAAACCAATTCGTTGGATAAGCTTGTACAGTTTGCGCATATGCATGAGCAACTTGCAACTGTAGCGCAACAAACAACAATAAACCTATTTTTTTAGTTGACATCATGATCTTATTTTTTGGGTGCACCTGCGTCATGCACAAACAATACACTCACGGCTGCACATAATAATAAAACACCCGCTAATACAATTGCATAAATGGGTTGTCCATGGTAAATATATTTTACAATGGCGCCGCCAAATATTCCATTTATAATTTGTGGAATGGTGATAAAGAAATTAAATATACCCATATAAATACCCAACTTTCCCGGAGGTATAGAGCCTGATAATATCACATAAGGCATCGCTAAAATACTTGCCCATGCTAAGCCCACTCCAATCATGGAATACGTTAACATCGCTGGATCTTTAATAAAATAGATTGAAAGTAAACCCACCCCACCTGCTACAAGAGAAAATGCGTGTGCTCCTTTTCGGCCTAAAAATTTTGCTACTAAGGGGATACATAATGCATATACTGCTGCTACTAAATTATACACACCAAAAGCCGAACTCACCATATTCCCAGCCGTATTATATTCTACCGATTTTGAATAATTCCCAGTTAACCCATACACATGCGTTGCAACAGCATCTGTAGTGAATACCCACATACTAAACAAAGCGAACCAGGAAAAAAATTGAACCCAACCTAACTGCTTCATTGTTTTAGGCATATTCTTAAAGTCGCCAATAATATCAGACAATTTTGCTTTTGGCTGATCACCACTTGCGTCTCCACCATGATAGGATGCATATTCAGCAGGCGGATATTCCTTTGATAAAAATACTGTGACCAATATAGCAGCAATAAAAACTGCGGCACCTATGTAAAAAGAATATTTGATATTATCTGCAACCCCTGACGGGCCTGCTTCCTGTGAATAGCCCATTTTTGCCAACCAGCTTGGCAAAGCCGAACCCACCACAGCTCCTACACCAATTAAAAATGTTTGAATCGCAAAACCACTTGTTCTTTGTTCGTCAGGTAAATTATCTGCAACCAAGGCCCTGAATGGTTCCATAGAAACATTAAAGGAAGCATCCATTAACATCACCATTCCTGCACCCATCCATAAAGCCGGCAATACATTAGTAAGTACTCCTGAATTGGGTAAAAATACCAATGCAATGGAAGACAAGATAGCCCCCACTAAAAAGAAGGGTTTTCGTCTTCCCATTTTTGTCCAAGTATGATCGCTGTAATGTCCAATCAGTGGTTGTACAATCATACCCACCAATGGAGCAACAATCCAAAACATTGGCAGCTGGTCAACATCGGCGCCAAAGGATCTTAAAATGCGCGAAGTATTTCCATTTTGAAGCGCAAATCCAAATTGAATTCCTAAAAATCCAAAACTCATAAACACAATCTGTAAAATAGTCAGTCTTGGTTTTGGTTTGGACTGAACATTGGTATTAAGCATAGCAAATCGTTTAACGTGTAATAATTACACTACAAAATAGGCATAATTGCCGAAAATTAAATTACAAATCCATTTGGAATCACTGCACCCTTCTTAATGACTACAATATTGTCTTTAATAGTATATAAAGGATGGTCTACTTTTTCCAAATGGGCTCCTCCTTTTATGGTTACATCATTTCCAATGGAGCAGTTTTTGTCTACGATTGCATCTTCAATTACGCATCTTTCACCAATTCCTAAAATGGGTTGACCAATTGCATTCTTTGCATTAATTTGTTCGATCGTCTCATAATAATCACATCCCATAATATAGGCGTTCTTAACAACTGTTCCTTTACCAATTCTCGAACGAATACCAATTACCGATTTGGTAATAGCGTCTGCATGAATAATGGAACCCTCTGCAACAATGGCTTTATCAATTTTTGTACCGCTAATTTTTGCTGGCGGCAACATTCTTGAGCGCGTGTAAATAGTTTGTGCACTATCAAATAAATTAAATGGAGGGATTTCATCAGTCAGCGCAATGTTGGCTTCAAAGAAAGAATAAATATTTCCGATGTCTGTCCAATAACCATCATATTGATAACTAATTACTTTATAATGAGCTATAGAATCTGGGATAATTTCTTTACCAAAATCTGTTGCATTTGCATGCACTTCATTCAATAATTTATAAAGGATGTCCTTATTAAAAACATAAATACCCATGGAAGCTAAATAATTTCTTCCCTGAGATTGCATGGCTTCTCCAGTGTCACTCACCCAATCAGGCAACAATTCTTTTTTAGGTTTTTCAATAAAAGAAGTAATTACATTTTCCTCATTCGATTTTAATATGCCAAACTCTGGCGCTTCTCTATCACCAACAGGAATCGTTGCAATAGTCAATGCAGCTCCACTTTTTTTATGTGCATCAATCATTTTACTAAAATCCATTTGGTATAATTGATCCCCGCTTAAAATAAGTACATACTCAAAATCCATTTTATCTAAATGCCTTAAGGATTGTCTTACTGCATCGGCTGTTCCTTGAAACCATCCTGGATTATCAGGCGTTTGTTCAGCAGCCAAAATATCTACAAAGCCTGAACTAAAGGCACTAAAATGATAGGTATTTTTTATATGCTGATTTAAAGAAGCAGAATTAAACTGTGTTAAAACAAATATGCGATTTAGGTTACTATTAATACAATTGCTAATAGGGATGTCCACTAAACGGTATTTTCCTGCAATAGGCACGGCAGGCTTTGATCGTCGAGCTGTTAATGGAGATAATCTCGAACCGGCACCTCCTCCTAAAATAATAGAAACCGTTTCCTTTGAATAATTTGACATAACCTAAAGTTTATATTTTGAATATTTATTTTAAACAATCGACAAGTAAACATTTTTATATTCTTGAACCACTGATTCCCAACTATGGTCAATCTGCATACAGTGCTGAATCATTTTTTGCATTTGTTTTTTATCTTGATACACCGCAATTGCACGTTCAATTGAATACACAATATCTGCTTCGGTAGCATGTAAAAAACGAATGCCAAAGCCGTTTGGTTCACCCATGTCCACTACGGTATCATGCAAGCCCCCGGTATCTCTCACCATTGGAATCGTTCCATAACGCAGTGAATACATTTGATTCAATCCACAAGGTTCTACTCTACTTGGCATTAATAAAAAATCAGCTGCAGCATAAGCTTCGTGTCCGGTTCTTTCGTCATAACCAATAAAAGTATTGTAATCTCCAGGATACAATTGCACCAAAAAATTTAGTGCAGATTCTACTGCAGTATCTCCTGCTCCAATCATTAAAAAATTAGCCCCACAATTTGTTTTATCTAATGCATGTTGAATGGCTCCAGGCAAAACATCCGCCGCTTTTTCTCCAACCAGTCTTCCAATAAATACAATTAAAGGCTTGTCAATATTTAAATTATATCTTTCGCAAATTGCTGCTTTGTTTTTTTGTTTACCCGCTATTACATCTTTAATTGAATAATGAAAAGGCACCATCGGATCGGTTGACGGATCCCAAACCTCATTGTCAATGCCATTTAATATACCAATACATTTTCCTTGTTCATATTCAAACAAAGGCTCTAGTCCATTAGAATGTACTTTTAATTCATGCATATAGGTGGGGCTCACTGTAGTTACTTTGTCTACACACTTTACAGCAGTGGCCAATGGATTGATGGCTCCATTCCATTCTAACAAACCACTTTTCCACAAATCCCATCTTGGAATTAAAATACTTTTATCCCAACCCATTGATCCATGGTATTGCGCATTATGAATAGTTAAAACCGTTTTTACATGTTGTAATATATTGTAATCATAACAATGTTTCATCATAAAAGGAACCAAGCCTGCTTGATGGTCATGGCAATGCACTACATCGGGTTGTTTTGCCCAATGATTCAACCAATTCACCACCGCAATTTGAAATCCAATGAATCGATCATTGTCATCGGTATATCCATACACTTTTGGACGATCCAATAAACCATTGATGTCTACTAAGTATAAATCAAATCCTAAAATGCTTTTTCTTTCTTTAATAATGGTGAAGTCAAAAAACCAATCACCTAAATTCGCTTTCCCTTTAAAATGAACATCCCATTCATTTTTTTCTAAAAATGGAGTCTTAAACATGGGCATCACTACCATCGATTCATCACCCATCTTTTTTTGGTATTTTGGTAAGGCACCAACTACATCGCCTAAACCTCCGGCTTTGGCCATTGGATAACATTCAGCACTTACGTGTACAATCACCATGGATTTATGAATTTGTTTTCAATTTACTAAATTGTCGCTACAATTCCAATGTCATTTTTTAAGCGTTGAATTGAACTTTTATTCCAATTTTTAAGTATTTTACGGAATCTTATTTTAAGACCAACCAACGATTAAACTAACGAATGTTATGAGCCAAACAAAACAGCCAACCAATACGGGGGCTTTATCTACCCTTATTGTGGTATTCTTCTTTTGGGGTTTTATTGCTTCGAGCAATAGTGTATTCATCCCTTTTTGTAAACACAAATTCAATTTAGACCAATTCCAAAGTCAGTTAGTAGATTTTGCCTTCTACTTAGCTTATTACCTAGGTGCATTAGGCCTTTTCGCTTATGGTGCTTTTGGTGGTAAAGACCTAGTGGGTAAATGGGGATATAAAAAGAGTATTGTATACGGTTTATTATTCTCTGCTATTGGAGCAGCTGCAATGATTATAGCCGTGAATGCAAATACATTTTCTGGCATGTTAGTAGGTTTATTTATTGTGGCTTTAGGTTTTTCCTTACAACAAACTGCTGCACAACCATTTGCTATTGCGCTGGGCGATGAAAGCACAGGTGCAAGCCGTGTAAACTTAGCTGGCGGTATTAATTCATTTGGAACTACCATTGGGCCAATTGTTGTAGCCTTTGCTTTATTTGGAACGGCTGCTGCCATTACCGACGATCAAATTGCTGCTTTAAGCTTAAGCAAGGTTGTTATATTATATAGTGCTGCTGGTTGTTTATTCTTAGCCGCTGCTGCTTTATTCCATTTTTCTAAAAAAGTACCTGCAGGTATAAACGAAGAAAAGATTGAGCCAGCCAATAAAGCTTTAAAATTATTATTGATCATGACAGGTGTATTGGTGATTATGTTTGTGCCTATTTTTAATAGCTATAAAATTGACCCATCCACGCTAACTGACGCAACTAAATTAGACTTAGAAACGACACGTTTAAAATGGTTATTCGGAGCATTAGCAACTGTTGTTGTAGGTTTATTATATGCTAACTTCTCAGCTCAGAAAAACGAAAATGGTTGGGGTGCAATGAAGTATCCTCAATTGGTGTTAGGTATGTTAGCCCTTTTCGTATACGTAGGTGTGGAAGTTGCCATTGGATCTAATCTTGGTGAATTATTAAAGCAAGCAGATTTTGGAAGTATACCTTCATCAAAAATTGCTCCTTATGTTTCTATGTATTGGGGAAGTATGATGATTGGTCGTTGGACAGGTGCTATTTCGGCATTTGAATTTAAAAACAATACCAAGAAAATTTTAACCTTAATTGTTCCATTGGTTGCCTTTGGTATTATCATTGGTGTGAATAGCATTGCTCAATATGACATGAGTCCTTTGTACATGTACATTGTGTGTATCTTCATTCAAATTGGTGCTTTCTATTTAAGCAAGGATAAGCCAGCTAAAACATTAATGATCTTTAGCATCATTGGTATCGCTGCTATGTTAACAGGCATTTTCAACAAAGGTGACTTAGCAACTTATGCATTCTTAACTGGAGGTATTGCTTGTTCCATTATGTGGCCTTCTATTTTTGCATTATCTATTGCAGGTTTAGGAAAATACACAACACAAGGAGCTGCTTTCTTAATTATGATGATTTTAGGGGGTGGTATTATCCCTCCAATTCAAGGTAAATTATCTGACTTTTTACAATCTTCTAATGCAGGCACACCAGGATTTGGAATTCATAATTCATTCTGGATTCCGGTATTGTGTTTCTCTTATATTTTATTCTTTGCCATTGCTGTAAAAGGCATTTTAAAGAAGCAAGGTATTAATTATGAAGAAGCAGAAGCAAAAGGCGGACACTAATAAAAAATATATAAAAATAGCAAGATGGATTCATATGTAATTGGAGTAGATATTGGTGGAACAGGCACCAAGTATGGTATTGTAGATAAAGATGGAAATGTATTGCATTCTAGTTCTATGGCTACTAATACACATGCACAGGTAGATTCATTTATTGATGAACTGTATGTAAAACTTTCTGAACTGATTGAGAAAGTGGGTGGCGTAGGTCGTATCAAAGGAATTGGTGTGGGTGCACCTAATGGAAATATTTATACCGGCACCATTGAATATGCACCGAATCTACCTTGGAAAGGTATTATCCCTTTTGCTAAAATGCTACAGGATAAATTTAAATTACCTGTTAAACTCACCAACGATGCCAATGCAGCTGCTGTTGGTGAAATGATGTATGGTGCAGCAAAAGGTATGAAAGATTTTATCATGATTACTTTAGGAACAGGTGTAGGCAGCGGTATTGTTGCCAACGGCCAACTCATTTATGGACACGATGGATTCGCTGGTGAGCTTGGTCATACCATAATTATTCCTGATGGAAGATTACATCCAGGAACAGGTAAAAAAGGTTCATTAGAAAGTTATGCATCTGCTACAGGTGTTGCGCAATCCGCAATGGAAATTTTAAAAACCACCGAAAGACCAAGTTTATTAAGAACCATCCCGATTGATAAAATTACTTCAAAAGATGTTTTTGAAGCTGCTCAAAAAGACGACGAAGTGGCAAAAGAAGTTTTCGAATTCACAGGAAAAATTCTAGGTATGTCTTTGGCTAATTTTGTAATGTTCTCAAGCCCCGAAGCCATCATTTTATTTGGTGGTTTAACAAAAGCGGGTGATCTGATTTTAAAACCCACTCGCGAACATATGGAAGCGAATGTGATTGAAATATTTGAAAATAAAGTGAAGATATTATTCAGTCATTTAAAAGAATCAGATGCCGCAATTTTAGGCGCGTCTGCATTAATGTGGGATTAATAAGTTAAGCTACGCAATAAAAAAAAGAGGAGTCAAAATGAATGACTCCTCTTTTTTTTATAAACTACTTTATATAATTATTTCATTGCTTGTTCTTCCATCCATTTGTTTCTACCCCATCCTGCTATTACATGCTTTTCACTGTGATAAGATGAACGTACTAAAGGTCCACTTTCCACATAATCAAATCCTAATTCATAGCCAATTTGTCTTAGCTCGGCAAATTCATCAGGGTGCACAAAACGTTGTACTGGCAAATGTTTTTTAGTTGGTTGTAAATATTGTCCTAAGGTTAGTACATCACATCCAACATTCACTAAGTCTTTCATGGTTTGAATCACTTCATGCTTTTCTTCACCGATGCCTAACATCAAACCAGTTTTAGTTCGACGTCCTCCTTTTTTCAATGCTTCTAATACACCCAAACTGCGATCATACTTGGCTTGAATTCGAACGCGTCTTGTATTACGTTCCACTGTTTCCATATTGTGACTCACTACTTCGGGAGCAGCTTCAATAATGCGATCTATTTGTTCTTGTATGCCTCTAAAATCAGGAATTAAAGTTTCCAATGTGGTTTCAGGCGATAATACTTTAATTGCTTTAATGGTATTTGCCCAAATAATGGAGCCACCATCGGGTAGTTCATCACGGTCCACACTTGTTAAAACCGCATGCTTCACTTTCATTAAATACACTGCTTCGGCAACTCTTTGTGGTTCATCCCACTCAACAGGTTTAGGTCGTCCAGTTGCAACTGCACAAAATTGGCAGCTTCTTGTACAAATATTCCCAAGGATCATAAATGTTGCTGTTCCCTCTCCCCAACATTCACCCATATTTGGACAATTACCACTCTCGCAAATAGTGTGTAGTTTATGGTTGTCTACTAATCCACGAACATGTTTATAGCTTTCTCCGATTGGTAATTTAACCCTTAACCAATCAGGCTTTTTTAAACGTTCGGCAGGTGCAGCATTTAAGATGGGTAATTCTTGCATAAGTTCTTGATTAACTCGGCAAAAATACAAGACTTGAGGGGAATAAAATTGTAATTTTACCAAAATCATAAAACATTAAAACAGCGTATATGACAGCGACCGTAACCTACGAATCCAACTTGAGAACCACCTGCTTACATTTACAAAGTGGATCTGCTATTGAAACAGATGCTCCTACCGACAACAAAGGCAAAGGGGAAAGGTTCTCTCCAACCGATTTGATTGCTACTGGCCTTGGGGCTTGTATGATTACTACAATGGGTATTAAAGCTCAAACTATGGATATTGCTTTAGATGGCGCAAAAGTAGAAGTAACAAAAGTGATGGCATCTGAACCAAGAAGAATTGGAAAAATTATTGCACATGTAACCATGCCTGCACTAAACTTAGATGATAAAACAAAAGAAATATTGGAACGAGTTGCAAGAACTTGTCCAGTAGAAAGAAGTTTGCATCCTGATGTTGAATTAGATATCGCCTTTAATTGGTTATAATGAATGCTACTAAATATCGAATTGTAAAGCAGTTAGTCCATCAGGCCTAGCTGCTTTATTTTTTGCATCAACTTACTTACAGGCAATCCCATAACATTGTAAAAATCACCTTGTATACTTTGAATACCCACAACCCCAATCCATTCTTGGATGGCATATCCACCTGCTTTATCATAGGGCTTGTATTCATCTACATAATATTCAATCTGTGTTTTTGTAAGTTCATGAAAACTTACTTGGGTCGTTTCAGAAAATGTTTCAGCTTTCCCATTATACAACAAACACACGCCCGTAATCACTTCATGTGTTTTGCCTGAAAGCTTCATTAGGGATGCAATTGCATCCTCTCTGTCAATTGGTTTGCCCATAATAGTTTCATCTAACACAACTACCGTGTCGGCTGCGATGATACAATGTGCTCCTAAGGTTGGGGATTCATTGGCTACTTTTTGTTCTACTGCCAAAGCTTTATTTTTTGCAATAAATGCAGGCACTTCACTAATTAGCATGGTATCGGGATAATTTTCATCAGCGTCCGATACAATAATTTCAAATGGTAATTCAGCCCATTCTAATAAACTTTTTCTACGAGGGGACTGTGAAGCTAAAATAAAAGAAGCCATAAATTATAATAAAAAATAAAAGAAGCCCATGGATAATATTCCTGTAAACATAGCAATTTTTACATACTTACTCAATTGCTTAAAATCCTGACTTAAATAAGCCGATTTAAGTTTGACCAGTACAAGTATAAGTGGTGTTATAATACCAATTAAACAATATACAATACAATACCACCAGCCAAAAGGAATCACATACAATTGAATAAAAGCAAGGCATCCAACCACTACAACCAGCCACACACTAATATATACTTTGGTTGGTTGTAAGCCCCATACAATAGGCAAGGTTTTGCACCCAAATTTCTGGTCTCCCTCCATGTCTTCCATATCCTTTAATGCTTCTCTGACCAAGGTTAAGATAAATGCAAACACGCTATACAATACCATGATTTTTGCAAATCTAAAATTAGCGGCATCATGTATATTAGGATGCGTAATCTCTTGAATGGTATACTTAGAAAAATACACGACTGCAATTGACCATGCTGTTAAAATTGCGATCACCACATTTCCTATTAAAAAATCCTTTTTGAAATTTGTAGAATAAAACCACAACATTAAAATGGTTAATAAATTGGATAAATGAATATGCCAATAACTATGAAAAGGAAACGCAATAGTTGAAATATAAATACCTAATACACTAAAAAGTAAATGCCAAAATATCACCCAACGTCTACTAATAAAAGCACCTACAACTACTTTTGTGGGTTTGTTTATTTGGTCGATATTAATGTCAAAATAATCATTAATAATATACCCGGCTGCAGCTATGAATAAATAAGTAAGTGCGATTAAATAAAAATGTGCATCTACATCGGCACCTGCTTGAGGATATAAAGGTTTATAAATACAAAAATGAAATAAGATTTCTGCCAACAGAATAAATACCAAATTCGGCCATCTTACCAATCTTAAAAAATGAGCAATTGTTTTCAAGCAGTCTTAATTTTATAATATTTTATTGAGCTCGGATATGATCCTCAGTATCCCAATGATCATTTAATTTTAATACCTTCTCAATAACCTCTCTTGCACAACCTTCTCCTCCATTCGCTAAAGCAATATAACTTGCAATGGATTTAATATCAACCGCAGCATCCTTAGGACAGGCTGCAACGCCAACAATACCCATGGCTTCATAGTCAGGCATGTCGTCACCCATAAATAAC
This sequence comes from Bacteroidota bacterium, assembly GCA_947454025.1. Classification (GTDB taxonomy): domain Bacteria; phylum Bacteroidota; class Bacteroidia; order Chitinophagales; family Chitinophagaceae; genus Sediminibacterium. Next base: position 26,273 of record CANGIZ010000016.1, read on the forward strand.
ATTTCATTTAAAGGCACATTGTGTAAAACAGAAAGTTCTTGGATTAAAGCTCGTTTGTCTTTGATTCGCATATGCACTTCCTTTACGCCTAAATTATGTAAACGATCTTCCACTTCATTGGAATTGCCTCCCGAAATCACCCAAACCTGATATCCTTTTTTAATTGCCAATTGCAAAGCATAGCCATCCTTAATATTCATCTTTCTAACCAACACACCATGTGGCATAACAATCACATCGCCATTGGTTAGTACCCCATCAACGTCAAATACAAAACAGGTAATTTTTTTTAGACTAGCTAGCAACTTGCTTGGTTTTAATCATTAAATGTAAGTCTATTTTTGATTATCTCTCCACTCATATACCCATGCACTTTGAATCATTTCCAAATGCCCTTCGCTTGACTCTTCTTTTTTGCCTTCAAAATGAGGCAATTCTAAAACCCATTCTAATAAATCGGTAAAACGAATTCTATAAATTTTTGATTCTGTAAAATCGTCTCCAAATTTTTCATACAATTTTTGAGCTATATCCTCGTGATCGTTCCAGTGAATCGGTGGTTCAAAATGCGTCATACTATTTATTATTTTTATCGCTTTATTAATTGTGAATTGATTATTCTCCTAAAAACTGTGTCTGATCCGGTAAAGTAACTTCAATCTCGCCACTTCCTTCTTGTAAAATACATTGGCAACCTAAACGAGATTCAATTCTTGGACTTACCGCTCTGTCAATAAAGTCTTCCTCTTTCTCAGATAATTCTGCTAAAAACTCCATTCCTTTTTTTACATACAAATGACATGTACTACAAGCACAAACAGCACCACAATTATGATGTAATTCTACACCGTTATCCAATAAAACTTCCAATAAGCTATCGCCTGCTTTTACCTCGTTTAAAGTAACTGGATCTAATCCCTTCTGTTCAAAATTAATTTTAATCGCGTACATAAATTGTGTTAATAGGTTTTTGCAAAAATAGCTTTAAACAGCCTTGATTCATTGCTTTTTGTTGTCGAAATACAAAAAAAATGAAATCCTACAGCATTACACGACCTATCTTTGTGGCCTAAAGCTATTCTATGTCCAAACAAGGATTTTCAGAGCGCATGTATTTGCAATATTTAAGGACAAAATTCAAGACCATCGGCTCTGTTTCACCAGCTGTTGCTGGAAAACTAGCTTTTAATTTATTTTGTACGCCCTATCCTAAGTATAAGAAAAGAAAAGCGCCTGCATTGTTTCATCAGGCGACGCCACTAAATATTCGTCTTAACAATCAACTTAGTATTAAAGGTTATGAATGGCAGCCTACAAAACCTAATGGTAAAACAGTGCTAATTTGCCATGGATATGCAAGTTATTTTTACAAATTCGAACAATATATACAGCCATTATTAAAAGAAGGCTTCCGTGTCATTGGCTTTGACGCACCCGCTCATGGACAAAGTGAGGGGAAATATATTAATGTGATTGTATATAAAGAAGCAATAGAACAAATCATGTTAACATGTGGTCCTATTGATCACTTTATGGGGCATTCATTGGGTGGACTTACGCTAGCGATGATTGCTGAAACCATTCCTAACCCATTGGATCACAAATTTGTATTAATTGCCCCAGCCACTAAAACCACTACTACCTTTGAAAGTTTCTTTAATATGATGCATTTATCGGAAACCGTACGTGAGGCATTTTTGCAGGAATTAAGCAAACAAACCCATCTACCCATCACCTATTTTGAAGCTGATCGGGCCATTGAAAATTACCCCGGACCCCTACTTTGGGTACACGATAAAAGCGACAGGGTATGTCCTTATAAAGATTTGGTAAAATTTCAAGAAAATGCACCAGATAATATTAAATTCTTGATTACCAACGAATTAGGTCATAATAAAGTGTATAAAACGCAGTTTGTAATTGACAAAATTGTTGAATTTTTGAGTGCCTAGTCACAGATGATTTTTATTTTTTAAGTTGAATAGGCTAATATTGCACCTATGTCAAAAAACCTACTAATCGTTGAGTCGCCTGCAAAGGCTAAGACCATTGAGAAAATTTTGGGGGAAGAATTTGAAGTGAGGAGTTGTTACGGACATATCCGTGATTTGGAGAAAAACGACATGGGTATCGACTTGAAAAACAAGTTCGCACCTAGATATATGGTCCCTAGTGAGAAAGAAAAAGTGGTAAAAGAATTAAAATCCATGACCAAAAAGGCCAAGGAAGTTTGGCTAGCATCGGATGAGGACCGTGAAGGAGAAAGTATCAGTTGGCATTTAGCCGAAGTATTAGGTTTAGATCCTAAGAAAACTAAGCGTATCGTATTCCATGAAATCACTGCACCTGCTATTAAAAAAGCAGTTGAAAATCCACGTTTAATTAATATGGATTTGGTGGATGCTCAACAAGCACGTAGAATTTTAGATAGAATTGTAGGCTTTGAATTAAGCCCTGTTTTATGGCGTAAAATTGGCATGCAAAGAAGCTTGAGTGCAGGACGTGTACAAAGTGTTGCTGTAAGATTAATTGCAGAAAGAGAAAGAGAAATTAATCAGTTCATTCCTGAAAGTGTATTTAAAATATCTGCTTTATTTACTGCATTAGATATTAATAAAAAGAAAGTGAAATTCAAGGCGGATGGACCGCAGAAATTAACAACTGCGGGCGCTGCTGAAAAATTCTTAACTGAATGTAAAGGGGCAAGTTACACCGTGAAAGACGTTACTGTGAAAGACGGGAAACGCACACCATCAGCGCCTTTCACAACATCTACTTTACAACAAGAAGCTTCTAGAAAATTAGGATATAGTGTTAGCAAAACTATGTTGCTTGCTCAAAAATTATATGAAAGTGGTAAAATCACTTACATGAGAACGGATAGTATCAGCTTGAGTGAAACAGCAATGGATGCTATTAAATCTGAAATCAATTCAAGCTTTGGAGCACACTATTACCAGCCGCGTAAATTTAAAAATAAAAACGAAAGTGCACAGGAAGCACACGAAGCCATTAGACCTTCTTACATGAACGAGTCTAAGGTGGATGATGCCGATACCAATCGTTTATATGAACTAATTTGGAAGCGTACCATTGCTTCTCAAATGAGTGATGCACAGTTTGAAAAAACAACTGCCAAAATTGAAATTTCTACCAATAAAGAAACTTTAACTGCAAGTGGTGAAGTGATGAAATTTGATGGTTTCTTAAAGGTTTATTTAGAAGGTAAAGATGATGATGAGGTAGAAGAAGACGCGAATGCGTCTGATGCGGAGGCAATCCTACCGCCATTAGCAAAAGGACAAGTACTTGATTTTGTAAGTATGACTGGCCTGGAACGCTTTAGTAGAGCAGCTTCTCGATATACCGAAGCAAGTTTGGTAAAAAAGTTAGAGGAATTAGGCATTGGCCGACCAAGTACCTATGCCCCAACCATTACGACTATTATGAAGCGTAATTATGTTGAGAAAAAAGAAAAAGAAGGTGTTAAAAGAGTATATCAAATATTATCGCTGAATAATAAGGATGAAATTAAAACCGAGGAAGCTTCTGAAATTACAGGTGCGGAGAAAAACAAACTCTCTCCTACTGATTTAGGATTAGTTGTAACCGACTTTTTAAAGTTGAACTTTCCTAAAGTTATGGACTTTGGTTTCACCGCAAAAATTGAGGGTGAGTTTGACGAAATCGCCTTAGGTAAATTAAAGTGGAGTAAAATGTTAGAGGAGTTTTACAATCCTTTCCATGAGACAATTGAACACACTTTAGAAAATGCTGAGCGTGCCAAAGGTGAAAGAGAACTAGGATTTGATCCAATTAGCGGAAAGAAAGTGATTGCACGTATGGGCCGTTATGGACCAATGGTGCAAATCGGTCACCAGGATGAAGAAGAGAAACCAAAATTCGCAAAACTAAAGGCTTCACAAAGCATCGAGACCATCAGTTTTGAGGAAGCTATGGAATTATTTAAGTTGCCAAGAACCTTGGGCTTATTTGAAGACAGCGAAGTGACCGTAAATATTGGACGCTTTGGCCCTTATGCTGCCCATGACAAGAAGTTCTACTCCCTTAACAAGGAAATGGACCCTTACACAGTAAGCTTGGAGGAATTGACTCCTATGATTGCTGAAAAGCGTAAAGCAAAAGACGAGCGAACTATTAAAGTGTTTGAAAAAGAGAAGATTCAATTACTAAGAGGCCCTTATGGTCCTTATATTAAACAAGGTTTACGCAATTTCAAATTGACCAAAGAGCAACAAGAAAAAGTTGAAACCTTAACCATCGAGGAAGTGAAAGAAATTATTGAAGAATTAAAAAAGAACCCTCCTCGTAAGACAGCAAGAAAAAAGAAGGCCTCTTAATTGACAGGCTTTAAAAATAAAAAAGGGATGCATCGTAAGATAGCATCCCTTTTTTAATATGCATATAATAAATTGCTATGCTACTGAAGGCTTGCTCATTGATTTTAAGAAATGAACATGTGCTTTAATGGCACTAGCCACAGTTGGATATTCAATGTATTTTAATTTAAAGTCAGCACATGCTTCCTTTACAATTTTAGATATGGCAGGATAATGTACGTGGGAGATTTTAGGGAACAAATGGTGTTCGATTTGGAAATTTAATCCCCCTACTAACCAACTTACTAATTTGCTCTTTGTTGCAAAATTAGCGGTAGTTTGAATCTGGTGTGCAGCGAATTCATCTGGCATTCTGTTTTCAGGCTGCAAAGCCACTGGGAACGCTGTGTCTTCCACTGTATGAGCTAATTGGAAAACGATACTTAACACAAAACCAGCAACAAATGTAGTAATCAAAAAACCAACCAACCAACTAACCCATCCTAACATATAAATTGGCAATACCACGAAAACTATTGCATGGTATACTTTCACTGCCCAAAATTCAATATGTTCTGCAATGGTCATGCTCTTGAAAGAGATAGAACCAATCTTTTTTGAGAAATACTTTTTGTAGTCAGCAAAGAAAATCCAAAACACATATAATAACATATACAAAACCCAAAAGTAAATATGTTGAAAACGGTGCACTAAATAATGTTTTTGCGTAGGTGCCATTCTCATTAAAACACCCACTTCAATGTCATCATCTACTCCATCAATATTAGTATAAGTATGGTGAATCGTAACATGCTTCATTCCCCACATAAAGCGACTCGCACCTAAAACACTGATCGAAGAAGATGCCAATTTATTTAACCAAGCATATTTACTAAAACTTCCATGACTACCATCGTGCATGATGTTAAATCCAATGGAAGCAATCAAGCATCCGAAAATTGCACACTCTAAAATGGCAATGATAGTTGGGGGTGTAAAAAATACTAAGTGAACATAAGTGATCACAAAAAGACTCACTAAAATAATCGCTTTTGAAAAAAGCTTTGTATTACCAGTCGCTTTAATATGATGTTGTTCTAAATATTCGTTTACTCTTCGTTTTAATTCGGCATGTAGTGACTTGGTCGATACAGGGAATTTTGGGGTAGCAATCGTCGGGTTATTTTGCATGTTGTTCTAAAATGATATGCAAAGATAGCCATTTAGCTATATTTAAGTTGTTAATTAAGTATAAAATCTATGGAACGAATATTATTAAAACTTATTATGTTCCCCTTTTTGAATATATCCACACATATAGGATAACTAATGCTCCCTTATATCAAAAAAAATACGCAGATTTGAATAAATAAACACCCATTAGTTACTTTTCATGGAGAACGAAAAAGAAATAAAAGCCTTATTTAAACTCATTGATGACCCCGACGAAGAGGTCTTTAATACCATTTCGGATCGACTTTTGAATTATGGCTCTCCTATTATTCCTGACCTTGAAAACTTATGGGAAAATACTTTAGAAGAAGCAACTTTAGAGCGCATCGAAATGATGATTTACAAGCTCAGATTGCAAGATCTAAAAGATGCATTTGCAACTTGGAAATCAAGTCCAGAGCCATCTCTTTTTGAAGGTGCTTTACTAGTTACCCAATTTCAATTTCCCGAATTAGCTATTGACAATTTGCGTCATCAGATGGAGAAAATCAGGCGCAATATATGGCTTGAGTTAAATAATTATTTGACGCCACTTGAACAAGCGAACGTTATAAGAAATATACTATTTAATTACTACCAAATTAAAGGCACGGAAGTAAATTATGAAAAGCCCGAAGAATTCCTAATTTCAGCTCCGCTTCAATTTAAAAAAGGCAACGCATTTGCAAATACAATTTTGTACGCTGAACTTTGTCATCAATTAGAAATTCAAGCTGCTTTTATAAATATTCCTAAACAATGTATTGTTGCATTTTATACTGCCGACTGGGAGCCTGGACAAAACTATCCACACCCACAGGAGTATATTCAGTTTTATGTTGAAGGCACAACAGGCCATCCTTTTTCTCAAAAAGATTTAGATCAATATTTTACAAGATCCAATATTGAACCGAAGAATGTTTATTACAAGCAACTTTCCAATGTGCGTATTATTAAAAAGCATTTATTGGAATTAGCGAAATGTTTTACAAGCCCTATTCTTCAATACAAACAAAAAGACTTAACCGATTTAGCCAATTCATTGGAAGTATAATATGGAAACCATTGTATCACATATTTACCATAGTCCAATTGGGCAAATTAGCATCACTGCCGAAGAAGGTTGTATTTCAGAATTGATTTTTGTAGACGATAATTTTACTTCAGATCATTTTGAAACCGAGGAAGCATTGCCAGCTGTTATTCACCAATGTGTTGATGAGCTCATGGAATATTTTGCTGGTACCAGAAGAGAATTTACAGTACCCATTAATCAAGCAGGCACCGATTTTCAACAAAGAGTTTGGAAAGAATTATATGAAATCCCATTTGGGAAAACAATGAGCTATGCCGACCTCGCAAAAAAATTAGGTGATCCTAAAGTAATTCGAGCAGCTGCATCAGCAAATGGGAAAAACAAAATAGCCATCATTGTGCCTTGTCATCGAATTATAGGAACAGACCAATCCTTGGTGGGTTATGCTTGGGGCAAGGCGCGTAAACGTTGGTTACTACAACACGAATTTAGATTGGCACTTGGCGTACAAACCTTATTCTAGTAATGTGCTTGTTCTTATTTTAAGATAGCACCATCAAATCCAAAAGGAAGGAGCATGGAAGCCGAAGCAATAATCATCACTTTACCTGACATTCCAGCTAGAATAATTTTAATAGGCGCTCCATATCGATTTTCATAATCCAATAATGACTGTCTACACATACCGCAAGGAGAAATAGGCTCATTAGCATCCTTTCCTACCGGATGATAGCTAATGGCCATAGTGCTGATAGTAAGTGTCGGAAATTGACTTCCTACGCTGTTTAACAAGGTTCTTTCGGCGCATATACCAACCGGGAAACTCGTACTTTCTTGATTAGACCCTATTATGATCTGACCAGAGGATAACCTTGCAGCTGCTCCCACATGAAAATTTGAATACGGCGCATAGGCGGTTTCAGTGGCTTTTCTAGCAGCTTCTAATAAAGATTGATCCTCCGTACTCAACTGACTACTGTCGGTTAATGCTTCGTACTCAAATTCAAATTTATGATGCATATGCCCTATTTAATGAGATTAAATATACGATTCCAACGTACCGAGTTACTATAACTAAACCAAATTAAAGCGGCACGGCCAACTACATGTGTCTCAGGTACAAATCCCCAAAAACGACTATCTTGGCTACGGTGGCGATTATCCCCCATCATCCAATAATAATTTTGCTTTACAGTGTATTGAGTGGCAGCGTTGCCATTTAAAATGAATTGACCATTTTTCTTTTCCAAGGTATTGTGCTCATAGGTACAAATTAAACGACGATACAATTCGATTGTACTATCATTCAATTCAATGACATCTCCTTTACGAGGAATTTTTATCGCACCAAAATTATCAATGGTCCATGGAAAATGCAATACATCGTTAGGGAAAGTATACCCTACTGTATTGTCTTCATAAAAATCCACCGACTTTACAAAGTCTAATCTTCGTAAACTATTAGCAGCACCTGCTGTCATGTTAATTTTATACGTATTCAAACGGCCATCCACAGGTTGAAAGTCCATGGTAGCTTCTCCAATATTAATGCCAAGTGTATCTTGAATATAATCCTCTGGAATTTGTTTGCCATTGGTTACAACTAGGTATTCAGTTTGTGTATTAGGAGCAACATAAGCTGGCGCACCATTCACCCACAATTGACTTCGCTTAACTTGTATCACATCACCTGGCAAACCTACACAACGCTTTATATAATTGTCGGTCTTGTCAATAGGATGCACCAATAATGGATATTGAGCTTTTAGTTTTTCTCTGTCTCCATTAAACTCGGGACTTCTTAACACATCGTAGTAAGGAATTTTACTTCCAAATTCCGGCAAATTAATAATCGTATCCCCTGCTGGAAAATTAAATACCACTACATCATTTCTTTTTACTTCTCTAATTTTAGGCAATCGGCTATAATCCAATTGAATCCATTGTAAATAAGAAGGGGTTGTTACTGAACCTGGCAAGGTATTATGAACAAAAGGGAATGATAAAGGTGTTTGCGGAATACGCGCACCAAAAGTTATTTTATCAACGAATAGAAAGTCATTTACTAATAAAGTTTTTTCCATACTCTCCGTTGGAATCACATAAGCTTCAAACAAAAAAGTTCTAATTAAAGTAGCGGCCACCACTGCGAAAACTGCAGCGTCAATCCATTCTCTGGAAGCAGACTTATGATAATGAGTTAAGGCATCAGATCCATGCCATTTTTCATTTTCAGAAAATCCAATATATGGCAAGTATATAAATGGAACCAACACTGTTAAAGTGTGGTGTATCAACCCAACTCGTTTAAAATGCATGACAAAAATGATCGAGATCCATAAAGTAACAAATTGACCTAAGATGGGAATAAGTTGTATCCAAAACCAAACTTTGGAGATATTACACAACTTAACTACTTCCCAAGTATTGTAAATAGGAATGATCGCTTTATTTGCAGGCACTCCCGCTTTCTTTAACATTGCATAAATTCCAATATGCCAACCTAACCAAAACAGAATCAATAAAATAGTACCCATACATTTGTTTATTTGCTATAACAAAAATATCCCTTTGTGAGGGATATTTATAAAAAGATTTTAATCGTAATATTTTGACCGATAAATGGCTAAAAACAAGGATTATTGAATTAGCTACCGTCTATTTATATTGACGTAATACTTCTTTTACCAAGTTTACCGATCTAGCTACATCAGGGATGGCTAAAGCTGTCAAATTAGGCGCATAGTGCATAGGTGCATCAGCACTTGTAATACGACGAATAGGTGCATCTAAATAATCAAACCCTTCTTTTTGAATACGGTATGATAATTCAGAAGAAACTGAAGCGAATGGCCATTGTTCTTCGATAATTACTAAACGGTTTGTTTTTTTAACGCTGGTTAAAACAGTCATCCAATCTAAAGGACGAATGGTTCTTAAGTCAATTACTTCGGCACTGATTCCTTCTTTTTCTAATTCTGCAGCAGTACCTAAAGCCACTTTCATCATTTTATTATAAGAAACAATCGTAACATCTGTTCCTGTTTTTTTTACATCTGCTAAACCTAATGGAATATAATATTCTTCGTCTGGAACATCACTCTTATCACCATACATTACCTCACTTTCCAAGAACATAATTGGATCTTCTTCGTAACGAATGGCTTGCTTTAACAATCCCTTTGCATCATATCCATTCGAAGGAGATACCACTTTAATTCCAGGGATATTCGCTAAATAACTTTCAAATGCTGTTGAGTGTTGTGCTCCTAATTGTCCAGCACTTCCATTAGGTCCTCTCATTACAATTGGACATCCCACTTGACCACCACTCATCGCTAACATTTTACTAGCTGTGTTTAAAATTTGGTCCAAAGGCAAAACCGCAAAGTTCCAAGTCATAAACTCCACAATCGGTCTTAAACCATTTTGTGCAGCTCCAACTGCAACAGCAGTAAAACCTAATTCAGAAATAGGTGTGTCTATAATTCTTTTTGGGCCGAACTCTGCTAACATACCTTGGCTTACTTTATAAGCACCATTGTATTCAGCTACTTCTTCTCCCATTAATAATACTTTCTCGTCTCTTCTCATTTCCTCAGACATTGCTTCGCGCAGTGCTTCTCTAAAGGCTATTGATCGCATGGATATGGATTTAATTTGAGTGAC